>NZ_JBTSLF010000040.1:0-13888 GCF_054640775.1 Candidatus Aquicultor sp.
TTGGTACTTGCTTTATTGTTGCTCTCTTTAAATTTCTTAAACGGTTGTGCTGGTTCCTCGAACACCACTAAGCAAGCCCAGACGATTTCGAACGTAAAGAACCCGTTTACGTTCGATTACAAGATAGATGATTCAAATCTCGCCTTTTTCACCGAAGGCGATTCAGTTAACACCTTGCTCTTTAGCTCACCGTTTTATACCGGCAGCCAGCCGCTGCCGTCTCAAAAAACAAGCGAGTTCGATCAAGCCCGGTCCGCAAAGATCAAACAGCTGCTCGACGAGGCCGACCGATTAGTCAGAACTGCCACCAGGGTAAAGCCCAAATTGGCGACCGTTCGGTCCTCTTTCCTCTCTTATCTAACGACCAGCTATAAAGAGGAACCGAAGCTCGAAGAGTTTACCAGGGAATCATTCACCGAGATATCGCTGCTTATGTCAAAAGAGCAGATAGCGCAGAGCCAATACAATAGTATGAATACGCAGAAAGCAACCAATCCGTATGCAAAGTCCTTCGAGGAGTACCTGAAGGTAACCAAAGCCGTCGAACTCGGGGGCCTGTATCTTAAAGATGTCAACAATCTCGGCGTTTACGCCGCTCTGGCCATGAAGGCGCTGGAG
Organism: Candidatus Aquicultor sp.; assembly: GCF_054640775.1. Lineage (NCBI taxonomy): Bacteria > Bacillati > Actinomycetota > Candidatus Aquicultoria > Candidatus Aquicultorales > Candidatus Aquicultoraceae > Candidatus Aquicultor > Candidatus Aquicultor sp. The sequence goes on from NZ_JBTSLF010000040.1 coordinate 619, forward strand.
AACCGTCCCAACTCAAGCATTAAAGAGGCAAATGAGAAACTCGATAGCGATATGCAGGCGCTCGATGATATCAAAGATGACCTTGCATCCATATCCTCTTCTATAGAAAAGATCGATTACGGCATGAAGCAACTCCGCACGGCCGATTATTATTTAGCCAAAGAAGCTACCCAGTTTATGGCGGCGTCATTGCCCGACTTAAAAGCTAAGGCGAACACATTAAGGCCGAAGACCGGCCTTACCGCCGACGACATCGCATTTATAAAAGCCTATCTTGCTTACTTTGAAAAGCTCCAGGGCGCTTTATCGGAAAACCTCGACTCTATCGATAAAGGCAAGCTCATCAGTATTGACGAAGAGAAAGAATCCGGAATCGCGATCGCCTATGCCGATGGGCCGGGCCAGAACTACGGCAAAGCCGTAGGCTCGCTGTCGGCGCCCCTCGAATCCAAAGAGAAGCCACCTTCCGGGTTCTTTTCTAAGGGATGGGGCGCGATAAAGAAAACCGTTAATGGTGCAAAACTTGTAGTCGGCCTGGGTGTAGAAACCACCGGCATTGCCATACGTAACGCCTCACAGATAGCGTGCGGAATCTGGGCCGGAAATACGGCGAAAGAAATCTCCGAAGATATGCATAATAACTCGATGGAACTCCTGAACAACTTCAACAAGGGCGTCTCCGGTTCCTCGACGTTTAAGACAGCCGGCGAATACCTTGAGAACGTCGAGAAAGCTGCCAGCGATACGGCGGGCTCGGCCGTTGAATCACGGGTCGGCAAAGGCTGGACGAGCTGGGCCGCAGGTGGGGCCGCCCGAATAACAGTCGGCATGTTTACCGGTTTAGGAAAAGGTATCTACAAAGTAGCCAGGACAGACGCCAGCTACGGGGAGATAGCCGAAGGCTCGTTGGATATAGGGCTCTCCTTCATCGGCGGCAGCAAAGCCGTGATCAAGCTCTCCCAGCTCCCCGGGGTTCTTAAGGGTTTGGCCAAAGAAGGCAAGCTAGTAGGCCAGGGAGGCATCAACTTCCTGAAAGATTTGGGCGAGAAACTGGCGAAAGTCTCGACCGAGGTAGATATCAGGCCGCTTCTGACAAAGCTTAATCTAGGACAGCAGCTAACGAAAGAACAAGCACTTGCGCTTATCGGCAAAACCGCCGAACTCGGGATTAAAGAAGCTGTCCTCAAAGACCTTGAGATAGAACGGGGCGTGCTGATTAAAGAGATAACCAACATCCTCAAAGAGGGCGGCACGGAAGGTCTCGATGCATTGATCACGGGGATTAAACAATCGCTAAATGAGCTTATTAAGAAAAGCTTTGAGCACAATATGCAAGACTATCTTAGAGTAATTAGCACGGTACTAGGTGAAACAGGCGGTGACTACCTTGATAACATCGTCGGTTCAATTGCGGATGATTACGTAAAGGGCCTTATAAAAGAGGCCATAGATGCCGGCCCCCAGCCCGAGGAAATCAGCGGGGTATGGAAAGGCACGTGGGTTATTACAGAAGTGCTGGAATCCGAATCCAATAGTGGAAAAGGCAAAAGCTCGGATGGCTGCGATATCATGTCGATGAAAGACCTTAAAGGAAAACCCATGCAGTTGACGTTGAACCTTACCGTAAACTCCGACGGCTCCGGAACGATGATCGCAAGCAGCGCTCTTGGGAACGAGAAACCGTCCAAAGGAAGTCCGGGAACGCTAAGCTATGCGGACGGTACGGTTACAACCGACATAACCGAGCAAGGCATGCAAATGCACATGGAGGGCAAGGTACAGCGCACGGAGTCAGGTTATGTCATCAACGGAACATTGACGGCGTATAGCAAGAACGAGCCCGCGATCAAAGGAACCTGGACCGTTACGAAGGCGAAGTAGAGGATAGCGCAATGCATCCGATACTACTGAACTTCAGCATATGGAACCGTCATATAGAAATCACGGCCTATAGCTTCTTCATGGTCGTGGCAGCGCTGATCATAGTATGCTTAGGATCGCTAATCTCATTTCATCGGGGACTGCCGGCACGAAAAACCGCCCTCTGGTTTCTGATAACATCCTGCAGTTTTCCCGTCGGCGCACGGCTCCTGCACGTAGCCACTAACACTGGTTTTTATATGCAGAATCCCGAGCGCCTGTTGAGCCTGCAGCCAGCTGGTTTTGCCCTCTACGGGGGCTTAATCTTAGCGGCACTTGTTGGCCTGGTAACCGGGTACTTACTTAAACTCGACATTTGGCGGCTCGCCGATTCTATTACCCCCGCTTTAGGGCTCGGTATCGGAGCTATGCGAATAGGCTGCTACATGAACGGTTGTTGCTTTGGAGAACAGACAACGCTCCCGTGGGGAGTGGCCTTTCCTTCCGGGAGCCCGTCCGCTACGTATCAATTCGCGAACAACCTGAAAATAGGCGGCCTCGGGATACTATTCCAAAGTCCCCACGTACTACCGGTCCACCCCACCCAGCTCTATGAGATGCTGGCGGGGCTCGTCGGCGCCGTTATCGCTCTCTGGCTGCTGAGGCGCAAGGCAACAAACGGCACTGCTTTCATGGCGTTTTTGCTCTGGTTTACCGCATTTCGATGGTTCGATTATTACCTGCGCGTACCGGCCTCAACGCTTAGCGTGGCCGGTTGGTTTTATCCTGTCTTTTATGGAGTTCTCATGATGACATGTATCGCCGTTATAATTCGAAGAACGTTATATTCCGGCGCTCCACACAACAATGTCCCTATTAAACACCCCTCAGTAACCGAAACAGCAGCAGAGAGCAAGGCCGGCTAGGGCGGACCTCATGCATTCCACCGCAAATCGCGGTGCTTCAAGAAAACCGATATTTGTAACAGGCTAGTTGGTATAAATAGCTATGGAACATAAAAGCGACTATAACCTTAACGGCCTCACAGAGGCCGAAGTCAAGGAGCGAATCGAGCGCGGAGAGACCAATGAAGCAAAAGAGACGACAAGCCGCACGTATGCCGAGATTATCAGGTCTAACGTCTTTACTCTCTTTAACGCTATCCTTGGCACCTTGCTCGTCGTCATCCTGCTCTTCGGCTCGATTCGAGATGCCCTGTTCGGCCTGGTCCTTATCGGCAATACGCTCATCGGTATCGTGCAAGAGATCCGGGCAAAACGGACGCTCGACCGGTTATCCTTGCTCAGCGCACCAAAAGCGCGGGTAATTCGTGATGGTAAGCACTTTGAGATCCCAGCAAGCGCCATAGTGCTCGATGATGTGCTTGAGTTGTTCCTGGGCGACCAGATACTGGTGGATGGGGTGGTTCTTACTTCTCAGGCACTTGAAGTCGATGAATCGCTGCTTACCGGTGAATCAGTACCGGTTACTAAGACCCCAGGCGATGCGGTGCTCTCAGGAAGTTTTGTCGTTGCGGGATCGGGCGTGATTCGGGCGACTAAGGTTGGCGCCAATGCTTATGCGCGAAGGCTCGCGGCCGAAGCCCGCCGGTTTAGCCCCGTGCGCTCAGAGCTTCAGGACAGCATCAACACCATTCTTCGTTATCTAACATGGATTATCATCCCAACAGCGCTCGTGTTGCTTGCAAGCCAGCTTAGATCCCATATATCGTTACGGGATGCGGTTACGGGGTCGGCCGCCGGTATCATCGGCATGATTCCCCAGGGATTAGTGTTGTTAACAAGCGCCGCGTTTGCGGTGAGCGTTATATCGCTCGGCCGTCGGAACGTACTGGTACAACAGCTCCCCGCTGTCGAGGTGCTCGCGCGGGTCGATGTTCTCTGCCTTGATAAGACCGGAACGCTCACCGAGGGTATTCTTTCGTTTAACCGGATCGAGGTTCTGGACTCGCAGAAAGAGAAGGACGTTGCCCAGGCCCTCAGCGCCCTTGCGGCAGAAGCGTCCTATCAAAATCCAACGCTTGGCGCAATTGCGGCCGCATTTCCGGCCTCTCAAGGATGGCGCGCCGCAAAGTCCATACCGTTCTCATCCGCTCGCAAATGGAGCGGGACGAGCTTCGAGGGACACGGCACGTGGGTACTGGGTGCGCCCGAGGTGCTTCTTGATAAAGCGACCCGTGATGATCCCGTACTGAAGCGTGTTACCGATCTCGCCGAATCAGGGTCACGAGTCCTCCTGCTTTTAAGAAGCGACGCCGATCTCACGGGAGGAACCCTCCCCGGCGACCTTAAACCCGTTGCCCTCGTTGTCCTGGAAGAAAAGGTGCGCCCGGATGCAGCGGCCACCCTTCACTATTTTGAGGAACAAGACGTAGCCATCAAGATAATCTCGGGAGATAATCCCAGCACCGTCGCCGCCGTATGCCGGCGGGCGGGTTTGAAAAACATCGCAGATCCGGTTGATGCCCGCCACCTTCCTAAAGACCCGAACGTCGTAGCCAAGATGATAGAGGATGGGGTGGTCTTTGGGCGTGTGACCCCGCACCAAAAGCAAATGATGATAAAGGCGCTTCAGGCAAAGGGCCACGTCGTCGCAATGACGGGTGATGGGGTCAACGACGTGCTCGCACTTAAGGATGCCGACCTTGGCATCGCTATGGGATCGGGCGCACCGGCCACGAAAGCAATCGCCGAGATCATTCTCTTGGACGGAAAGTTCGCGACATTACCGGGTGTGGTTGCCGAAGGACGGCGTGTTATCGCAAATATCGAGCGCGTTGCGAATCTCTTTATTACCAAAACGGCCTGGGCTACGCTTATTACCATAATAATCGCCTTAGCCAATTGGCCGTTTCCGTTTCTTCCGAGGCAGTTAACGTTGATCGATGCTTTAACTATCGGCACCCCGGCATTCTTCCTCTCGCTCGCGCCGAATAAAAAGCGCTACCGGCCGGGGTTCATCAAACGGGTGTTGCGCTTTGCCATCCCGATCGGATCGTTGGCGGCTTTAGCGAGCCTTGTCTCACATATCCTGGCAAGGGCCTATCCCGGTGTAAATCTCGTTCAAGCCAGAACGGTCACAACCCTGGTCCTTATTGCGGTAGGCATCTGGATACTCACGATCGTAGCGCGACCCCTCACATTGTGGCGGGCGGGCCTTATTGCGACTTTGGTCGGGGCGCTGGCGATAACACTCGGGGTCCCCGCTATCCGCCGGTTCCTGGCGCTTGAGATTCCGGTAATGCCGGTTGTTTACGAGGCGGCGGCCGTAACCGCCATAGCAATCGTCGCCATAGAAACCACATGGCGGCTAACCCGCGAGTAAACAAGGAATACCGACAAAAGCATTATTCCAATTCCTCGTTAAGAATTTCGAAAAACCGTTGCTTTGCCTGTTTCTCGATCCAGGGATGATGCCCGCACTTCTCCAAAAGGATACATCGAAAGTCGTTCAACACCGAGGAAAGTGGGGTCTTAACGCCCCCATAAGGATGAGGGTCGTAATCGCCGTGTATGGCTACTACCGGGCATCGGATAGCTTTGCCAAGCGCAACAAGCCCGCCGCCGCTTCTTAGCTCTCTTGCCTCTTCCCACACGCTCCTATAGACATCGTACCGGCATTCGATGATTTCACTTTCATAAGGCAGAGGGTCATATGAATCGGCCTTCGCGATAAGCTCGCCGAGTTGAGCGAAGACTTTATTCTTATCCTTACCGTGCGGATCGTCAAGGATTTTCGAGAGCGCATCCAGTCTTGCTCTTTCTTCTCCCGCCAGGCGGCTCAAGCGGGTTTCCATGATAGCGGCCGCATACTTGTCTTCAAATACACCGCTGCTGACAAGTATGAGCTTCTTAACAAACGAGGGATTCCGGGCTGTGAAAATAAAACTTAGCATGGCCCCCCAAGAGTACCCGATTAAGGTAATCGGGAGATCACCATTGTGTTGCAAAACATCCTTTAACTCTTGAAGTTGTCCTTCGAGCGTCGATTTTGTTTGAAGCGGCTCTAAAACTCCATGCACCTTCGAGAGAACTCTGGCTACCGGCGCCATTTCCCCCGGCGCCCCGGGGCCTCCGTGAACGACCGCTATGCTAAAAGGCGGTTCTCCATAGTTCCTAAGGTTTTTCATACCCCTATTGTGGCCGTCAAGCCAATTCTATGCAAATTCGCATTTAAACGGCTAGCAGGCGCACATGCCCGCAAACACCCTGCAAGCGACAGGCCGGTGACGATAATACCATCACCGGCCTGCTCGTGTTTAGCGTATTCTGGGAGCGCTAACCTGTGAGAGTACGCTTTCGCTCCTCGTACTCGGCATTGTCTATTTCACCCCGCGCATACCGTTCCTTCAGGATATCTAATGCCCTGTTTTCGGTACCATGGGGCGCGAACGGCCCGCCGCCCCGATTCAACATTCTGACCAGAAACACTATCCCAAGTATAATGAGGCCCCAAAAAAGAACCATTGAAATCACCATCAACGGACCCCCTATACCAAATCCGTGACCACCTATTCCAAGTGCGTGACCGCCCCAATAATGCATCATCGTTTACCTCCTTTACTGCTCGATTAGTGCCAAGTGGACCATGACACAAACCATGAACGGCACCCCGTACGCTTACCTCCTTAGCTTAAAGCCAAAGAAAGACAGCCTGATGCCGAAATATGAATGCCCTTTCTCGAAACTTCGGTACTGTTTTTAATGAACTCATGGTGCCTCCAGTACTTGTATCCCTACCGATAGCAGGGCTAAATTGCCGTATAAGGTAATTATGCGCAAATCATGGCACTGCAAACACGAGTCCGTGCATATTTGTTGCTCCAAGATAGTTATAGTAAATGAACCTGAGAATTAGCTTAGATAATGAAAGCATCATGAGGCCATTTTAGTAAGGTGCGTTTTCGATAAAGAGGCAAGAATTTAGAAGATAGATGAACTTTGTGTTAGAATATGCATTAAATATGGGAAATCTATAAATGTATAGGGTGTGGCACCCAACAAAAAAGTCACCGGCAGTCGCAGCCACCTGCCGCAAAGAAAACAAGGAGGAGTACATGCTTTATTTCCTGATCGGAATCTACATCGCCTGCGAACTTATCGCAAACATCACCGCCGTTAAGATCGTAGATATTGGCGGGATTACAGTGCCGGCAGCCGTATTCATCTATGCACTCACCTTTACCTTAATCGACTTGATCAACGAGGCGTTCGGCAAAGCACAGGCACGCAAAATCATCTGGACCGCCTTTGCGGCCAACCTTTTACTCGCCGCATATCTTCAACTAACGATAAAACTGCCGGCGGCCGTATTCTGGCCGAACCAGAACGCGTACGCGACTACGCTGGGATCGACCTGGCGTATCATCGCCGCCAGCCTTACCGCATATGTGGTCGCATCCTACTTAGACACAGAGGTTTTTGCCGCATGGCGCCAGAGATTCGGTGCAAAAAACAAGTGGGCCCGCGTTCTTATCTCTAATACATTCGGTCTTGGTATCGATACGGTCGTCTTTATCACGTTGGCGTTTGCCGGTGGCGGACTGCCCCTGCTCGCCCTGATGAAGGGGCAATACATAGTGAAAATGGCGGTCACCGTAGTCTCGATCCCCTTGATCTACGCGGCAAGATCACTGAAGCTATCCCCGGCTGCAGAGATATCAGAGGTCGCGTAAGAATCATGAAGAAGATCGCTATCATCGGCACGCCCGATTACGAACTTTTAGCTCGCTACGCGGGCAGGGATTTTATCGATCTCGATATCCGCGCGGATGCGCCTTTATCGCTCGCCGAGCGCTATATCCCAAAGGTTTACTGCGCGATACTGAGAACGGTAGTAAGCAACGCACTCTATTACCGTGACCAAATCGATTGCGTGATCGCCGAAGTCGGAGAGGCTAAGTGTGACGGCGCGAGACTCGTGTGCGCGATACTCGAGCGTGAGCTTGGTCTGACAGTCGTCCAGAGTAAACAACGGGAGAAAGTCTCCACGCCACATCCGACCCCTCTATCGGATAGCGACCTGCCACTTGCGGATAAGCTTGCTCTAATTATGGACAACTATGTCGCCAACGGTCTTGCCGTAAAGGGCCATCAACCTGCACAGGAATATACCGTACTTACGGATGAGCGATTTAAGGTAGGGTTCTGGGGCGTTCCGCCGAGCGATTTTGATTTGCTGGAGCCGTTCCCGCGCGAGACAAAGGTGCTCGGCTGGACCCGATCCGTTGAGACACGCACGCCCTGGAGCCTCGATTACGAGGTCGAGATTCCAAGCGACTTGCCCACCGTGTTCTTTACACAAAGCTTCTGCCAGAAAAGCAGTCTCGCCCGGTACCTCGCCACCAAACACAACGGGCTCTATATCGATATGGATGAGAAGTTATCGGCTTCGACCCGGGCAAAGCTAGAAGCGTTTTTAGAGCTCTCAGCGGGTGTAAAGCCATGGAGCTAACGCTTGGCGACTTCGGGACTTCATATTCGAAAATCAAACGGGGCGGTCACGTCGAAGTCATACCGTCGTCCGACCTGGCGAAAAGTGAATTTATGGTCGATGTCGGAACCGGGCATAATGCAGGTTTGTACGCCCGCCGCACGGTCAACGAGCTTGTAGCGCTGTCTCGCGGGGCCCAGAGCAGTATCGATGAGGATGATTTTGTCGTCCTTGATGTCGGGAGCCGAGATATTAAGTACGTGCGCATTCGGGGCGGCAGGTTTTACGACGGTGATTGGAACACGATTTGCGGCGCCATGGCAGGCCTTACCCTTGAGCTACTTCTACGACATCTTTCCGTCAATCCCAGCGAGCTGCGGGTAAGCGATACTGACCTTGGAGTTACCTGCGGGATACTCGGCACCGGGGCCGTCTTCGACCTCATCGCAGAAGGCTTACCGCCAGAAGCTGCGGTATCGGCCCTTATCCGTGGGATTGCGCAGAATACCTACAGTTTCTGCAAGCGACCCGATAAGATCTATCTTTCCGGTGGGTTATGCAATATGCAGGCGTTTATAGATTCATTCCCCTGCGAGGTCGTGCCGATGGGAAGATTTGTCCTCATCGAAGGCCTCTCCGCTTCAATAAGTGATTAGAGGAGTTCCTCAAGCCGCTTTCGCCCTGAGGTATCCACGATTACTGCAACATAGCCGGCTAAATTTCCTGCGCTATCATATACCGCAGCCGCAGAGAGACAAACGTCTACCATTGCGCCGTCCCTTCTCTCAAGTTGTGTTGTAATGGTAGATACTCCCTCTTTTCTAAGGCTCTCAAGCAGAAAAAGCTGCTCTTGTTTTTTACTCTCCGGAAAAATAGGGAGAGGTTTACCGATGATTTCCTCCCCCTTGTAGCCGAATAGACTTTCGGCGGCAGGGTTCCAGACTTTTACGTTGCCATCACGATCAACAGCATCTATCGCGAGTGGAGAGGCTGTGATTATTGCTAGCAGAATCTCTGTGGTTTCGTGCAGCTTAAACTCCGATTGCTTCCGCTCTGTGATATCTTCAAAATACACGGAAAGGCCGTTCTTGTAGGGGTAGACATGCACCTTAAACCACTTGTTCTGCAGTGGATAGATCTCTTCAAAAGAGGTGGGAATCATCTCCTCTTTAGCCCGGTGATACTCCCTTTCAAATTCAGTGCCTGCCAATTCAGGAATGACTTCCCACATATTTCTAAAAAGAAGGTCTTCCCTTCGTCTCCCCACATACTCTGCGGCCCGTTGGTTTACATACGTGAAGCGCCAAATATTATCAAGAGCGAAGAACCCATCGGTAATACTTTCAAGAATATCGAGCACTTGTTTCCGTGACTCGCTTATCTCTTCCGCGGCACGAAGCTCCTCGGTTATATCCTGGCCCATATTGGCGGTACCGACAACGTTGCCGTTAGCATCATGCAAAAGAACGTTGGTGAAAGCGATGGTTCGTCTTTCACCCCAGGCCGACACAATATCGCTCTTATAGTGCGCTAATATTTCACCTGTTAAAATTGCCTGCATGAATGCCTGGATTAACTCACTTCTTTGCTCGGGTGGGACGAAATTCAGAAACTCTTCGCCCAAAACTTCTTCACGTCGCCGCCCTAAGAGATTAAGCGTATAGTCGTTTATGGAGACGGTTTTGCCCTGGTTGTCTACAATAACGGCAACAAGCTCCGATTTTTCGAAGAGGTCGCGGAATCTGCGTTCGCTCTCCCGCAAGGCACGTTCAGTCTCTTTTTGCTCCGTGATATCTCGTGCCACACCGACTGCGGCGCTAACAACGCCATCTTCCATCACCGGGGTCAAGGTATATTCAAAATCGTTAACTCCCAAAACAGTTTGCGCATGTAGTTCTAAGGTAACCGGCCTTCCGGTAGAAAATACTTCACTAAGCTTTGCCTCAAAAACTTGAATGACTTCAGGTGCTAAATTGGGTTTGCTCCATTTTTTACCGATTATCGAGGACTTCGTCAAACCGTATATCTTTACGCCAGACTCATTTGCATAAAGATATTCGCCATCACGATTATAAACATAGACAAGGTCGGGAGAAGTGGCAAAGATCTCGTCGATTGACTTTATGACTTCTTCTAAATGCCCATTACCCATCCAATGTCCCCGCTTGCGATACACACTCTCAGCAAAGGCGTACTCTTTTTTAATTTTTCCCAAAGCCGACGGATTAATGCTGCCAAAAATGAAAGATGGCCCGAGTGAGCCATCTTTCTTGATTTATTCCCAAATTAAACAGAGCTGGCCGGAACTAGTACACCATCACGCTTGTGCTGAGTAAAATAATGTGACATCCTTGCCTCGACGAAATTATATAGGTAAGGAGGCTCCACTGATGAGGAAGAAGAAATATAACGTGATGCTATCAGCAGAGGAGCGAATAAAGTTAGAAAATATAATCACAAAAGGCACAGAAAAAGCACGAAAGATAACGCGTGCAAGGATATTATTAAAGACCGATAGTGGAGAATTTGGTCCGGGTTACGATGACGCAGCCGTTAAAGAGGCATTAGATGCTGGTTTGGCTACTATTGCCCGCATTAGACAAAGATTCGTAGAAGAAGGACTTGATGCAGCGCTTTCTAATCGGCCATCAACAAGACAATACGAGCGCATACTCGATGGAGACGGCGAAGCGCACTTAGTAAAACTCGCGTGCTCTAATCCGCCCGACGGTAGAGAGAGCTGGACATTGCAGCTTTTGGCCGACAAGCTGGTTGAGCTAAACCATGCGGAGAGCATCTCTTATGAAACAGTTAGGCGAACCTTAAAAAAAATGAACTTAAGCCTTGGCTAAACAAGCAGTGGGTGATCCCACCAGAAGCGAATGCAGAGTTTGTCTGGAAGATGGAAGATATTCTTGACGTTTACAAAAGGCCATACGATGAAGAGTGTCCGGTGATATGTATGGATGAAGTAAACAAACAGCTTATTGGAGAAAAACGACTGCCGATAGCACAGAGGCCCGGTAAGGTTAAAAGATACGATTATGAATATGTGCGAAACGGCACGGCAAACGCGTTCATGTTCTTTGAGCCGCTTGCGGGCTGTAGGTATACAAAAGTCACTGATAGGCGTACGAAAAAGGACTGGGCGATGTGTATAAAAGAGCTATCTGACAAAAAATATCCGCAAGCCAAGAAAATTGTGCTGGTAATGGATAACCTTAATACCCATACGCCCTCGGCGCTATACGAGACCTTCGAGCCTGTCGAAGCTAAGCGTATATTAGATCGCTTAGAGATTCATTACACGCCCAAGCACGGGAGTTGGCTAAATATGGCCGAGATAGAGTTAAGCGTGCTAACCAGGCAGTGCTTCAACCAGCGTATTGGTGATATGCATACGCTAAGTGCCCAACTTGCGGCATGGGAGTCAGAGCGCAATAAGAAAGGCGCTTGTGTTAACTGGCAGTTTACTACCGATGATGCTCGGATTAAGCTTAAGAAGCTTTATCCATCAATAGATGCGTGATGGAGTACTAGTTAATACTTATTTTTAACTGCCCCGTTGCGCTATGTCGTAGCATAATCAACTTAAACATCTCAACAATACCCCTGGCCAGCAGATATATGACTTCAACGTTCAGATTGGAATCGGTTGACCTGTCGAAGAATAATTTAAGATCGGACTCAAAATCATCTTCCGGATTCCAGTAGCGTATGAGGAAAGGGACTTTAGGAAGGAGATGTATAATTAACGACCAATCTGCGGAAGAGTTCTCATTTTGTTTTGTTCCGCCAAAAACTTGGGCGATATCGAAAAAAAGCTTCTCATCGGCATCGGCGATTCGTTTCAATGGCTCTTCGCATCTTTTTTGAAAGAACTGGTTCCATGCCATTCCTTCTTTTAGTTGAGCAAATGTGACCCAATTACCTTGCGGATCACTTCCTTTACTCGAAACGATGTAGGTGAGTAAGGGTATTGTTAGCCATGCGTTAACGTGGCATTCTGAATCGATGGTGCCTTTGTTATCGATAAAGAAATTCTTGCCAAGGCACGTAACCGCTAATTTATTTCCAACAAGCCGAGCCCCCAGTCTTTTTGCTGCGGCCGGAAAGTCGACACCGGCTATTTCGCTTTTTAGCTGCCTTAGCACTTCATCCTGATTTTGTTCGGGGGTGTTTCCTTTAACCGTTTTTCCTCCAAATCGTTCAAGTAGATCTCGATCAATATGCGGACAGCTGTCAAGCGTTTTCTCGCCCTTGAACACCAAAGAAGCAAAAGCCATGCATGTTGGTACTTGGCATTGGCGGCAATTTGATTTGTTTAGAATTTTGTAAACATCAAGAGCACTATTAAAATTAGACATCACTTTTCCTCCAACCTTATCGCTCTGCCCAGGCTTTCTCAAGCATCTCCAGGAAGACTTCGCTCGGCTGGCTGCCATACACATCATGCTTGCGACCAAAGGTAAAGAAAGGCACACCAATGATACCCAACTTACGTACCTCAGCTTCATCGGCATGCATATCTTCAATATAGGCGTCGCCTCCTAGCATTGTTTCAACCTCTTTTTCATCGAGGCCGACCTCTACCGCCAGCCTTTTCAGGTTTTCGGGCTTGCCGATGTTGGTTGCCTCGGTAAAGTGTGCAGCGTACAGCCGCTCGATCATTTCCGACCCTCTGCCATGCTTTGCCGCTAAATGTACGAGGCGTTGCGCATCAAATGAGTTGGTCGGATGAGCATGGTCGATATCATATACAAGGCCTACGCTCGCAGCGCTTCGGGCGGCACGGTCGCCTAGGGCCTTGGCCTCCTCATAGTCGATGCCATATTTCTCGGCAACCGCCTCATACATATCTTTCTCGGTTTCCACTGGCGCATCAGGCATCAACTCATAGCTGCGAAGCACTATTTCCACCTTATCCTTGTGTCCAAATTGCTGTAGCGCAACGTCA
>NZ_JBTSLF010000040.1:13898-18243 GCF_054640775.1 Candidatus Aquicultor sp.
TGTAGCAAAAGGGTCAAAGGATATCCGACCAAATCTCTACTTTCATATGCTTGTTATCCTCCATCTTCATTGATGTCTTCATTAGTGTCTTTATTAATGTCCAGGCTAACTGTCTCGATAGCATCCAGTATCGGCACGAGCTTCCATCCGCAGTCATTCAGCCCGTACACGACAGATTGTTTGTCTCTTGATTGGGTCGTCCTGCTGATAAGTTCTGCTTGGTCTAGCTTCTTAAGACGGTTTGTCAGAGTAACGGGGCTAATGTCTTCAATCGCCCTTTGCAGTTCGCTGAACCTAAGTTCGCCATTCCTAAGCTCCATAAGAATGTTAAGGGCCCAATAATCACCTATGAGCTTAAGGACGCTTTTGCACTTCGAATGATCTGTAGGACGCTTCTTCATAGATCATGATATTACTACACTATGTGAAGTACTTCAAGCGCTGTAGTGGATTGGTCGCGTCAAGATTCGTGTGTAAATAAGCTGAATCCCCTCTTTGGGCTTTATAGGTTTAAATTCAGCATCATTCGAGTTTCAAATGGGCAATGCAAGGGTAGATATGCATAGGCATGCTACCTTGCGTCTGATACAGCATGCCAAATTTGGCTTAATTTCCTGGCGATTGTTTTATCAAGCTTAAAGTTGGGTGCAGGGAGAGCTATTTAACAGACAGTCCCAAACTAAAGGAGGTATGGTATGAATAAACGCAAATACTTGATTCTTGCATGCATGTTGCTGGCAGTAGTCACTCTTGTTTGGGGAGCAGGCCAAATCTACGCGCAATCGAAAACAGCTGCAGGGAAAGGCAATAGTACCGCGACAGCTCTTCTGAAAGAGCGTGCCGACAAGGTGCACAAGCTCATGGATACGCGTAAGTTACTGGCCGATAGAAAGGCTGCAGCCAAGCGTTTCAAAGCGGCTCGCGAGAAGACGCTGGCTACGACGACGGCTTTTGCCGCGACAGCGCTCGATCCAGGAGGGACCCCGCATTATTTCGGCCCGTATCCGAATTATGCTTACAGCCCGCTCCCGACGGGCGCTGTCACTACTGTCACGGTCGAAAACGGGGGCAGTGGATATGTTAATCCTACTGTTACCATCATGGATGTTTACAACACAGGCACAGGCGCTATCGCTACAGCAACCGTAGAAGGTGGTGTCATCACTGACATCATGCTCACAAACGGGGGCAGTGGGTATAGTGCCCCCGTTGTCTACATTACTGATGACACTGGCACAGGCGCCGCCGCCACCGCAGCAATAGGCGGGACCCTCAACGGTGGCATCAAGAAATTCGTTGATTCACTACCGGGTCTGGGGGAAGCCAACAAGAACGACCTCGGACAGTACCTGCCGGTCGCCGTCCCGGATACTACAACGTACCCGGGCTGCGATTATTATGAAATCGAGCTTGGGCGGTATACCGAACAGTTGCACAACGATCTGCCCCCGACTCTCCTGCAGGGTTACAGGCAGACTAATACTACGGATCTCACGGTAAGCAAGTTCAGCTATCTGGGGCCTATGATTGTTGCACACAAGGACCGTGCGGTGCGCATCAAGTTCACCAATAAGCTTCCCACCGGCACCGAAGGCAACCTATTCTTACCCGTGGATACGACCATCATGGGGGCGGGAATGGGCCCCTTGGATATGCCAGGGATGCCGGGGATGAAGGAGAGTTATACGCAGAACCGCGCCACCCTGCATCTCCACGGCGGCTTTGTCCCGTGGATAAGCGACGGCACGCCCCATCAGTGGATCACCCCGGCGGGAGAAAACACCCAATACCCCAAGGGCGTCAGTGTGGTCAACGTCCCTGATATGCCGGATCCCGGCGATGGTTCGATGACCTTCTACTATAACAACCAGCAGAGCGCAAGGTTGATGTTTTACCATGATCATGCCTTTGGCATCACGCGCCTCAACGTCTATGCCGGTGAGGCCGCTGGTTACCTGATAACGGATGATGTGGAGCAAGACTTAATCAACGGAACCAACAATTCGGGTGTTAACACCGCTAGTGCTACGGTTCTCCCCGATGAAGGGATTCCCCTGATTATCCAGGACAAGACCTTTGTAGACGCGAGCACAATCGCCTCGCAGGATCCAACCTGGAATTGGGGATCAACGCCCGGGACGCCGGTAACCGGTGACCTCTGGTATCCCAACGTCTATATGCCGAACCAGAATCCAGATGATATCTCTGGGATGAACCCGTTTGGCCGGTGGCATTACGGCCCCTGGTTCTGGCCGCCCACCAAGAATATCACACACGGGCCGGTCGCGAATCCCTATTACGACCCCATCAATGCGCCATGGGAGCCGAAGTTGATGCCCGGGACGCCCGACCCATCTGCGGCGGGGGAAGCCTTCATGGACACCCCCATGGTCAACGGCACGGTCTACCCCTATATGGAGGTGGATCCGAAGGCCTACCGCTTCCGTATTCTAAATGTCGCCGATGATCGTTTCTTCAACTTACAACTATATCAAGCCGACGCTAGTACTACCGCCTCAGACGGCAGGGCCAATACCGAAGTCAAGATGGTCCCTGCGGCTAAGACCGCGGGCTTCCCGGCAGACTGGCCGGTCGATGGAAGGGAAGGCGGTGTGCCGGACCCGGCCACAGCGGGCCCGGATTTCATCCAGGTAGGAACAGAAGGTGGCTTCCTGCCGGCACCGGTGGTGCTGCCCAACCAGCCAATCGACTGGAATATGGACCAGACAAACTTCGATTTCGGGAATGTCTCAAGCCATACGCTGCTCTTGGGTACAGCGGAACGGGCGGACGTAATCGTCGACTTCTCCAAGTATGCCGGCAAGACACTCATTCTATATAACGATGCCCCAGCGGCATTCCCGGCGATTGACCCACGCTACGATTATTATACAGGCCACCCGGACCAAACAGATATAGGCGGCACGCCCTCGACGCAGCCAGGCTACGGCCCAAATACCCGCACTATCATGCAGATCCGAGTGAAGGATACTGCTCCGGCCGCGCCCTACAATCGGGCTACACTGGAGGCGGTGTTTAAAAAGACCGACACGAAGAAGAGCGTCTTTGAGGCATCCCAGGACCCGATCCTGGTACCACAGGCCGGTTACAACTCCGCCTATAATGCAAAGTTCCCATCCAATGCTTTCGCGAAGATCATGGACACTTCGATGACCTTCACCCCGCTCGGCTCGACCACGCCGGTGACGGTTCCGTTCGAGCCGAAGGCCATCCAGGACGAAATGGGCGAGGCTTACGACAAGGAATATGGACGGATGAGTGCTATGCTGGGAGTCGAGCTACCACAAACGGTGGCAGGGAACCAGAATTTCGTGCTCTACGGCTATACATCTGCGCCCGTCGAGATCGTCAAGGGCTCGGTATACGGGACTCCTATCGGATCGACAGGGGATGGCACCCAGATCTGGAAGATAACACACAATGGCGTTGACACCCACACGATACACTTCCACCTGTACAATGTACAGCTCATTAACCGGGTTGCATGGGACAACGCTCTCAGACCGCCCGACGCCAATGAGTTGGGCTGGAAGGAAACCATAAGGTTAAACCCGCTGCAGGATGCGATCGTGGCAATGCGACCGGTTACCCCAACGCAGCCTTTTGATGTTCCCAACAGCGTTCGCCTGATCGACCCGACACAGCCGGAGGGCGCCATCTTGGCGAACTCCACTCAGGCGGAGCTAAATGGCCAGCCCCCCGAAGCATTCGACCCGCTCGGGGAACCTATTGATATCGTCAACCATAAGGTCAACTTTGGCTGGGAGTACGTGTGGCACTGCCACCTTCTTGCCCATGAAGAGATGGACATGATGCACTCGCTGGCAATTGCGGTTGCCCCGAAGGCGCCTTCCAACCTCGCTGCCATTGTGAAGGGCAATAGGGCGACTTTGACCTGGGCGGACAATTCCTTGAACGAAACCGGGTTCACCATCGAGAGGGCGACAAATGCGAGCTTCACGACAGGACTGACGACTTTCACAGTTGGACAGAACGTGAAGACATACACCGATACCAACCTTAAAAACAAGCAGACGTACTACTATAGGGTAAAGGCCAACAACGTGGTCGGCGACACTTGGGATTATTCGGATCCTAATTTAAACGAAGGCGCAAGCTTCCCACACCAGTCCGTCGACTCCGCGTTCTCCAACACTATAAGTGTCATCAGATAAAGGTAGATCAATAAATGATCTTTTTAGGGAGGGAGCAATCCCTCCCCATATTTTTTGGCGCGCCCAGCTAAGCTGGGCCGCACTTGCGGGTGAAAGTCCCGTTCCGGTAACCACCAAGGGGCCGGATAGCTAATCCCGGTGCGTCGCAG
>NZ_JBTSLF010000041.1:0-16446 GCF_054640775.1 Candidatus Aquicultor sp.
GATATCGTTCGGTTTTGGGTAGTTTAGATCAGTTCCGTGCGCCGTTTTAGGATGGTACCCGAACGGGAAACAGCTCGCCGTATATGCAAGCGGCGGCAGCGAGGCCGCGAACACCCTCCTGAAGGTTGATTTAACAACGAGAAAAGTCGCTGTCGTGGCGAAAAACGCTCTCCTCAAAGCATTTGACCCGGATGGCGACCTTAACGTTGTTCGTCCTACGCGGCTGGACAGCGCGACAGGCAAGGAAAAGGCAGATAAGTCGAATCCAGGTACATCAAAGCTCACCTGGGAGATATGGAAGATATCGAAACGCGCCGGCATGCAACAAGTGACAAAAGACAGGCTTCCTTCAAGCCTGGTTGCCTGGTCTACCGATAGTAAGCGAGTCGTTTTCTCAAAGGTCGAGGGCAGATACGGGATGCAGCTCTATGTCGCCACCGCCGGCGGTGCGGCCGCAAAACGCATCACGGATTTGCCCCGATATGATAGCCTTGTACCCTTATGGGCCCCAGATAACACGAGCATCGTATTCTGCGCCATACAAGCCACCGCCAAAAACCCCGGCGCTTACTTCTATTACTACGATATAAAGAACGACGAAACGCACCCGCTGATCAAAGGCGATGCGACGCCGCTGCAAATGGGCGTGCTATTTGCCGTGTATAAATAGGCCATCATTCTTAAGCGTTAACAATAAACTATCAATCCTGCACCGGAGAACTGCTTGAGGGGATAGTTATTAGTGGTTTTAACTACACGATATCCCGGAGAATACTGATGATGTAATAGGCGCAACCTGAATATAAATTAACTACATTCAGGACTATAATTAAGACATTATGAATAAGATAAAGATTTTGCTTGCTGAAGACCATGTGCTTGTAAGACAAAGCTTGCGGGAATACCTGGAAAAGGAAGATGATTTGGAAGTAATAGGCGAAGCAGGGGACGGGGAGCAGCTTATAACTTTAGCACAGGAGTTAAAGCCGGATATTATCATTACCGATGTGGCTATGCCTAAACTGAATGGGATTAAAGCCACAAAAAAGATCAAGGCAATGAATATCAAGGTGCCGATACTCGTTCTTAGCGCTTACGATGTCGACCAATATATTTTTTCGCTTATCGAAGCCGGGGCCGCCGGTTATCTGCTTAAGGATATTGATGGAGAGGAATTAAAAGACAGTATTCGCCGCGTAAGCAGCGGAGACTCCGTATTGGCGCCCGCAATTGCCCGCAAGGTTATGGAGCGATTGAGGACTAACGGCAACAACCAGGACCCGCGATCCTTTGAGTTACTCACTGATAGAGAGATCGAGACGCTTGAGTTAGCATCCCAAGGCAAGAGCAACAAGGAAATTGCCGATCAGCTACATGTAACCGTTCATACCGTTGAGGCGCATTTAGGACATGTATTCAACAAGCTGGGTGTTAGCTCCCGCACCGAAGCGGTCGTGTTAGCTCTTAAAAAAGGCTGGATAGGCTTAGATTAGCCGTAATAAATCATGAACACTATGTTTAAAAAGATCGACAACACGCAGGGTGGACGGCAAGTTCGCCTCCTTGCCGATCCGCAATTCTGGTCGATACTGAGCATCTTCGTTTTGATAACCTTGCATTATTACGATAATTTGACCAGCTTCCGGCTCTTCTCGTTGCCCGATTTGCCCCTGGGTATAACCAGGCATACCGTTGACCGTATGCTCTACCTCGTACCTATTGCACTTAGCAGCCTGATATTCGGTTCAAAGGGCGGGTTCATCACCGTAATAGCCGCTTTTCTGGCCATGATACCGCGCGCCCTTTTCTTCTCCGCGTTTGAGAGTTCGGCGCTTTTGGAAACCATCGTTGTCACCCTTATCGGAAGCCTTGTGCCTTTCGGGTCGGCGCATTACAGAAGTCAAGAGAAACAGCTTGAAGTAACCAAGGAGAAACTCGAGCTGTCCAACAGAAAGTATCAGCAGCTTTTTGAAAGCGCCCAGGACGCCATCTGGGTGCAGAATCTATCGGGTAACGTTATTGCGGCCAACCTGGCTGCGGCCGAGCTTTTCGGATATGATTTGCAGGCGCTTATCGGGATGGGTAGCCAGCAGTTTTTCTCGCACGAGGACCTGGTCCTGTCCAAAGCGATACAAAGAAACCTCTTGAACGGCGATGAGGGGCACGAACCCTACAGGCAAGTAATCGTTAAAAAAGATGGAAGCAAGGCCTATGTTATGCTGACCGCAAATCCAATCTCAAGTAACGGTCATCCCGATGGTATCCAATTTATCGGCAGAGACATAACAAAAGAAGTGAGAATGCAAGAAAATCAAAGTTTCTACCTTCGTCAGGTTACCAGGGCGCATGAGGAGGAGCGACAGCGTATCTCCCGCGATCTGCACGATAGCACCGCCCAAAGCCTCATAGCCACGATTCGCTCTTTGGAGAGATTCTGCGAAGAGGATACGCAACTCTCACCTGAAAGGCTGAAACTCTTATGCGATTACAAAACCCGGCTAAAAGACGTATTGCAAGAGATACGCCAGATAAGCAGAGATTTGCGACCATCGATTATAGACGAGTTAGGCATTCTTGCTGCCGTTGAGTGGCTGGTGGGACAGTTTAAAACCGAGCACGGGATAGCCGCAACCCTAACGGTGATAGGTGAAGAAAAGGAGTTCTCTCCTGAAATAGAAGTAACTCTATTCCGCATTATCCAGGAGGCGCTGAGGAATATCGCGAAACATGCGGAGGCCACAGAGGTATGGATTACTGTCGATTTTGAAGAAAAAGAGACCATTATCAACATTATTGATAATGGTAAGGGGTTTGAACTACCCGCGAGCCTCGGAGAACTATCCCGCATGGGTAAACTTGGGGTAGATGGGATGAAGACGAGGGCTCGTCTCGTGGGCGGCACTTTCGATATACAATCCAGCCCAGGTGACGGTACAGCCATCGTAGTCGTCATTCCTGCTTGATGCCCACCCGGCCGGTCCCGGCCGACGACCTATGTGACTATCAATAACCACTTTCATACTATATTGGTAAATCCCCTTATCCGCTACAAGGTAATCAGTAATTGGTGTGCTATGGAATTCGTAACTACTGCAAATAGATATCCATAAACGCACGCTACTAATTTTTGTACCCGAAGTATGGCACTCGCACCGATGCTATATCCCCTGGTAAGTGGTCAAATTAAATTAAGCAGTTTTCACGGGAACGCTAACGTGGCGAGAAGGAGGAAAAATGAAAGGGATTAAAAGGTTTTTTAGTAATTTTGAAGACACCATGGTTGCGGTTACCTTCGCAGAGGCGGGGGAGCTTGAAACGGCCAGGCAGATCATGGCTGAGTCAGAATCAACGGCAGAGGAATCGAAGAAGGTCGATTTAAGCAAGTATCAAAACAAAGGGAAAGGTACTGCATATCTAAAGCAACGAACAAACACGCGGTAAGAAC
Source organism: Candidatus Aquicultor sp. (assembly GCF_054640775.1). NCBI lineage: Bacteria > Bacillati > Actinomycetota > Candidatus Aquicultoria > Candidatus Aquicultorales > Candidatus Aquicultoraceae > Candidatus Aquicultor > Candidatus Aquicultor sp. Next base: position 3,446 of record NZ_JBTSLF010000041.1, read on the forward strand.
GCCCGGCGATAGCTTCAAGCTATTAACAGGAAATATTCGCATTCAACTAGTTCAAAAGGGAGTTCTTGAATAATGTTCCTCTATTTACCTGTCGCACTTACCAGTGTTAATACGATGATTATCCTGGGCGTTGGCTTGAGTATCGGGTTACTATCCGGCCTATTTGGTGTAGGTGGTGGTTTCCTAATAACTCCAATCCTAATGATGCTTGGAATTCCCCCTACCGTGGCCGCAGCGTCTGGCGCAAACCAGATGGTGGCCGCATCAGCTTCCGGCACATATACTCACTGGAAACTTGGACACGTCGATTTCAAGATGGGCGCCTATCTACTTATCGGAAGCTTTATAGGCGGGATATTCGGGGTTTACGCTATAGCGGTGCTGAAAGCGCTCGGCAACGCAGACTTTATAATCAAGCTCACCTATGTTTTGATTCCGTTAACGGTTGGCGGCTATATGATGGCTGAAGCGCTGCAGAGTATGAGAAAAGCACGGATGGGCGAAAACGCCGAGGCGCCCAAGAAAGAATCTGGATTTAAAAAGTCTCTCAAATCCTTACCGTTTCAGACGGATTTTCCAAAATCGGGGGTAAGGCACTCCGCATTACTGCCTGTAATTCTTGGCATATTGGTGGGGATACTCGCCGCGATTATGGGGGTCGGCGGGGGGTTTATTATGGTTCCTATCATGCTGTACCTCCTCGATATGCCGATACTCGTCGTGATCGGCACGAGTTTGTTTCAAATATTGTTCACGGTAATCGAAGTAACGTTCCTGTCGGCTTATACAAACCATACAGTCGACTTTACTCTTGCGTTGATTATGTTGATCGGCTCAAGTGTTGGCGCTCAACTTGGAACCATGCTCAGCAAGAAACTGGATGCGGAACAGCTAAAAATACTACTGGCTTTTCTAATTCTAGCGGTAGGCATAAAGATCCTATCCGAACTCACGTTGAGTCCATCAATTCGCCTGGCGCTTTAGCGCACGAAGGGGATCGTAGATGCACAATTCAAGGTTTACATTAAAAGCGATCGCGGTTACCGTTCTTACGGTACTGTCCGCGTTATTCATATTCTCGGGCATAGCTTTTGCACAGCTAAACGTAGCCACAAACCAAAGCCGCATCGAGATAGATGCGTTTTATCACGGCAGCAGCATAAAAATCAGCGGCGATACCGATCCTGGAACAGATGTGATCATGAAAATCACTTCTCCCGAGGGTGAGAGCAAGCTTAGGGAAAAGGGTAAGGTAGGGGTCTTCTGGATGAATACCAGAGAGTTAAAGTTTGAGCATGTGCCCAACCTTTATCTTTTATATAGCACAAGGAATATAAAAGATATCATTACCAAGGAAGAGGCGGATAAGTATGTAGTCGGTTATCCAGCTATGGAGAAGTACATAAGCATAGCGCCAATAAGGGAAGATAGAGAGAAAAGCAGGTGGTTTAAGGAGTTTGTAAAATTCAAGGAAGCATCGGGTTTGTACGGTATCTCCTCCGGCAGGATCTCTACGACTAAAAACGGGGGCGAGGAACTGTATAACACAACTATTGATTGGCCGTTTCAAGCACCTCCCGGGAAATACATGGTAACCGTGTACGAGGTCAAACACGGTAAGGTTATTGGAAAGACTGAGGCGAGCATTTCTGTTAAGCGGGATGGGTTTGTGAAGGCTACCGGTAACATGGCAAACAAAAACGGGGCCTTATACGGTGTGCTGTCCATAACAATAGCGCTTATCGTAGGCTTCGGCATCAGCCTGGTCTTCAAGAAAGCGTAGTCACCGGCACTATCACCCAGCGCACTTCACTTGCGATAACCCAGCTAAGATGCAAGTGAGGTCGATCGCTGGCTGTGACGGCTGCAAAAAAAGCCAGTAAGGAAGTCATAACTATGGATAAACGATTAACTATGCAGAGGATTACAAATATCTTAATAGCCGTCGATGGTTCAGATTCGAGTAAAAATGCACTTAAACGTACCATCGAGTATTCGAAAAAAGGGGATTGCAGGATCACAGTCATGACCGTGCCCCCATCTTACGAGGGAGAACTGGAGCTTGGCCTCGTTAAGAATATAAAGGGAATCTTTAGGGATTTTGCAGAGAAAATTCTTTCAGATGCAAGTGAGATTGCCAAAGAGGAAGGAATACAGATCGAAACCGTGCTTGGGGAGGGCGGCATCCACGAAGCCATAATCGATGTTGCCGAAGCAAAAGACTGCGACCTAATAATTATGGGCAGAAGGGGTCTGGACAACCTTGAGCGGGCTTTCATGGGGAGCGTCACGGCCCGCGTTATCGGCTACAGCCCTATAGATGTGCTTGTTATGCCGCACGACAGCACCATCAGGTGTGAACGTATCTTACTTGCCGTTGACGGCTCAAAACATAGCGAGCTTGCTGCAAGGAGAGCGATACAAGTGGCCCAGGCCTATAACGGCGAACTTAAGGTGCTCTCTGTTGTGGACATCCCCATTGAAGCTTATGGCGATGCACTGGGTGTCGTCGAACAAATGGTAGAAAAAGCCCGACAAATGACGAAAAACGTTGAAGAGCAGGCAAAGCGTTCAGGGATTAAGGCAGAGACCTTTGTCAGAGAGGGTGACTCCCATGAGAAAATCATTGAAATGGCGTATAAACTTAAGGCCGATGTTGTCTTCATGGGAAGCCATGGTCGTACAGGCTTGCGCCGTCTTCTCATGGGAAGCGTTACCGAAAAGGTGATCGGCAACGCACCATGTCCGGTGCTCGTTGTTAAAGCTTACTAAGGGCAGCGGTTGCCCGATTGAGCTTCTAATGTGTTGACACGTGCTCTTTCACATGCTATCATCAATGCTTGTTGCTAAGGAGGATTGCTATGTATGCCATCATAAGATGCGGTGGAACACAATATAAGGTAAGTAAGGGCGATGAGCTGGTAGTTGACCAGGTAAAAGGTAACCCCGGCGATAAGTTCGACATCGAGGACGTTATCATGCTCCGCGACGACCACGTTACGGCGAGCGGTCTTGATAAAGTAAAAGTCGTTGCCTCGGTCATCGAGCATTTCAGGGGAGACAAGGTTATCGTCTTTAAATACAAAGCCAAGAAAAATTACCGCCGCAAAAACGGTCATCGTTCATATCTCTCAAAGATAAGGATCGAAGACATCAAGGTTCCAAAGGCAAAGGCCGCTAAGAAGGAAGAGGAGCCGAAAGAAGCCGAAGCAACTGCTTAATCGTAACCAAATAATAATTAAAAAGAGGCTACGGCCTCTTTTTTTTATCGATTTTATGCCGATATGTACGGGCAGGCCAGCATGAATAATCGGATAACTTGCTTGCTTACATGCCAAGTGGTATCACATCTAAAAAAGTTAGCAGATTTAACATGAAATATATTGATTTTTGCTAAATATTGGTTAATACTAATGCTAGCTGGGAGCTATAGTAGAGCAAGTTACTACGAGTTACAAACTTTTGAGTCTTTAAAATTACATAACGTAAGGCGAAAGACAGGCCACAAGTCTGTCTTTGTTAATGTGCGTCGATTGTGTCTAAATTCACAATCTAACATATAGGCAAACATATAGCGAAAAACAGTTTAATCAGTAACAAAAAAACTCTCGAGCGGAAAGAAGGTTATTAGCTTGGCTGTATCTGGGCAGCTTAAATCCATCGACATGGATTTAAAGAAAGAGATCGAAGAGCGATCCGGGCAAAAGCTCTCAATGTGCTACCTTTGCGGTAAGTGCAGTGCGGGTTGTCCGGTTGCTCCATACCAGGACATCCCACCACACGTGGTCATGCGTCTGGCACAGTTGGGTAGTAGGGCGCTATTGCAGTCGAAGATGATATGGAACTGCGTCTCTTGCGGAACCTGCTATACCCGTTGTCCTAACAGCGTCGATCCCGCCAAGGTTTGCGAGGCGGCGGCGCACATTTCGAAACGCACGGGTCAAATCGCAAGCAAGCCTGCATCGGTGCTGCGTGAAACATTCGTAGAGTCGATCAAGCAGAACGGTCGCATGCATGAACTGCCTCTCGCCGTTAAAATGAAGATGGCGACAGGAGATTATCTCGGTGATCTCGATATGGGTATACCGATGTTCCTCCAGGGCAAGTTCCCGGTTTCGGCACATAAAATCAAGGGCTTAGACAAGTTCCAAAAGCTCTTTAAGTACAATCTTAAGAAGGGGGATAAGTAATGACGAAATATGCTTATTACCCCGGCTGCTCGCTTGAGACGAGCGCCAAGGAGTATGATACTTCGGTTCGCGGGGTATTCAATAAGCTCGACCTCGGGCTTACAGAGATCCCAGATTGGTCGTGCTGCGGCTCATCGCAGGCACACAAAGTCGACCGCGGCATGGCGGCTGCGGTTGCCGGAAGAAACCTTGTTCTGGCAAGCGAAATCGGCGACATCATGGCCCCGTGCGCATCATGCTCTTTAACGCTTAAAGAAGCTATGATCGAGCTCGAACACGAAGGACCTGAGAGGGCCGTTTTAAAGGACGCCGGTTTTGAGTACCTGCCCGGAAGCGTCAACGTGGTCTCCGCCGTCGAAGCGGTCTATCGCGCGCTTCAGAACGGTGATTTTGAAGGCAAAGTCAAGAATCCTCTCGAGGGATTAAAAGTCGCATCATATTATGGATGCCTTCTGGTACGTCCACCGGAAGTAGCCAAGTTCGATGATCCCGAAAATCCTGTTTCCATGGATAAGATCATGGAAGTTGCCGGCGCAACGCCGGTTAAGTGGTCACATAAAACAGACTGCTGTGGCAATGCATATGTCATGGTAGACAAGAACATGACGTTAAGTCTGGTCACAAAAATCCTGAACGCTGCCGACAGGGGCGGCGCCGACATCATTGTTACAGCGTGCCCGATGTGCCAAACGAACGTTGCACCGAGGCACGCTCTGTTGCAGCAAAAATTTGGTTTGAAGCGCAGTATTCCGGTAGTATATTTCACACAACTTTTAGGTGCCGCCCTGGGTGTCGATAAAGGCAAGCTTGCTATGGACGAGGGCGTCTACAAGCTTATTGCCAAAGCGCGGCAAACAGAAAAGGTAGTTGGTTAGTATGGCGAGAGTTGGAGTATTTATCTGTCATTGCGGCGCGAATATCGCCGGCAAGGTGGATGTCGCAAAGGTCGCGGAAGAAGCGATCAATCTTCCAGGCGTGGTATATACCAGCCACCAAAAATATTCTTGCTCCGAGGCGGGGCAGAAAGTCATCGCCGAGGCGATCAAGGAGAACAAGCTCGACCGTGTGGTCATCGGCTCCTGCTCGCCGAAGATGCACGAGAACACATTTCGGAAAACCGTCCAGCAGGCGGGCCTTAATGCCTACATGCTGGACATCGCAAACCTTCGCGAGCACGTCTCTTGGGTAACGGCGGATAGGGAAGAGGCCACCGAGAAGGCGTTCGATTTGATCAAAGCCGCGGTCGGTAAAGTAACGTTCGCCAAGCCGCTTACACCGGGTCAAGTCCCGGTAACGAAGCGCGCGCTGGTCATCGGCGGCGGCATCGCCGGCATTCAGGCATCGCTCGATATCGCCGGTATGGGATACGAAGTCGTCATGGTCGAAAGGGAGCCGTCAATCGGCGGGCGTATGGCCCAGCTCGATAAGACCTTCCCGACGCTCGACTGCTCGGCGTGTATCCTCTCACCGAGGATGGTCGATATCGCACAACATCCAAACATCAAACTCTATACCTACTCCGAGGTCGAGACGGTCAACGGGTATGTCGGCAACTTTAACGTGACCATCCGTAAAAAGGCTCGTTTTGTCGACGAGAAGGTTTGTACTGGGTGCCTCGAGTGCATAGGCAAGTGCCCGTTAAAGAAGAAGCTTAAAAATAAATTTGAGAACGACAGGGCGCCGCGCGGGGCGATTTACGTTCCGTTTGCGCAGGCGGTCCCGAAAGTTCCTGTTATAGAGAAAGAAACGTGTCAATACCTGAACTCGCCCGACCCGGCGACAGTCGAGGTCAAAGAGGGCGAGAAGGCCCCGAAACGCAAATGCGGCGCATGCAAGAGGGCTTGCGCGCAGGGCGCCATCGATTACGATATGCAGGATGAGCTTATCAACGAGACCTTCGGTGCCATCGTCGTCGCGACCGGCTTCAACCTGTTCGATCACAGCAAGTACGGCGAGTACGGCGGCGGGGAACTCCCGGATGTCATCACCGGTCTCGATTTCGAGCGGATGGTCAACTCATCCGGCCCGACCGAAGGCAAAATCGTTCGCCCATCCAACGGCGAGAAGCCAAAGCGCGTGGTCTTCATCCAGTGCGTGGGTTCGCGTGACGAGGCCAAGGGCGTGCCGTATTGCTCGAGGATTTGTTGCATGTATACGGCGAAGCATACCATTCTTGTTCGCGAGAAGGTGCCGGACGCCGAAGTATACGTCTTCTATATGGATATCAGGGCCGCAGGTAAGGGCTACGAGGAGTTTGTGTTACGCGCCCAGCGCGAATACGGCGCCAACTACGTCCGCGGCCGGGTATCGCGCATCTACGAGGAAGACGGCCATATGATTATAAAGGCGGCAGACACGTTGGCCGGCATGCCGATCGAGATGGCGGCGGACATGGTTATCCTGGCGACAGGCTCCATTCCCCGCGAGGATAGCGTAGAGCTTGCCAACACCATCGGTATAACGACAGACGCCTACGGCTTCATCAGCGAGGTTCACCCGAAGCTGAAACCGGTCGAGGTTCCACGCGAGGGCGTCTTCGCCTGTGGAGCGACTCTGTCGCCGCGCGATATCCCCGATACGGTAGCCACCGCCGGTGCGGTCGCCGCCAAAGTCGGTGTGTTGTTCTCGAACGATGTCCTGATGAGCGACCCGATGGTCGCAACCATCGACCCGATGGTCTGCGTGGCCTGCGGCGCATGCGTAAGCGTATGCCCGTATTCGGCGATCACCATGGAAGAGTTCAGAGGCAAGAAGTTCGCTAAGGTAAACGAGGCCATGTGCCAGGGGTGCGGGACCTGTTCGGCGGCGTGCCGTCCGGGTGCAGCCCAGCTCAAGGGCGTAACTGATGAACAGATATTAAAATCGATAGAGGCGGTATTACAGTGGTAGAGAATGAGAAGTACAAGATAATCGGATTTTTCTGCAACTGGTGCAGCTACGCCGGTGCAGACCTGGCGGGAAACCTTCGCCTGAGCTATCCGGCGGATCTCAGGATTGCAAGGATTCCCTGTACGGGCCGGATGGACCCACTCTTCGCGCTGAAAGCATTGCTTGACGGCGCAGACGGGGTCATGGTCTCCGGCTGACACCCCGGTGATTGCCACTATAGAGAGGGCAATTACTACGCCAGGCGGCGCCTGGCATTGTTTAACGAGATACTGCCGGTATTAGGCATCGAGCCGGACAGGTTCAGGTACACCTGGATCGCGGCCTCCGAAGGTAAAGAGCTGAAAGAGGAAGTCGATGACTTCGTCCAGGTCTTGCAGAAAATCGGCAAATTCAACCCTAGTGTCTTCTCGAATCTCGACCCGGCGACGGTTGCAGAGATAGAGAAGGCGGGAGAGTAGGTCGAGGCCTAATATGGAGAAACTTCAAACGCAATTACGAGAAAAAGCTATAGAACTCTTGGGAAAAGAGGAAGTAACCGCTGTTATCGGGTGGGGTTCGGGTTGGAACCCGGCAAAAGCGACACCGCTTTTCGCCCGCGATAAAGAAACGGCGGATAAATTCGTCTTTAACCCGTTCTGCTTCAACAACCTGGCAGTTTACCTGCCGAGGATGAATGAAAAGACCGCGATCATGTCCAAGCCCTGTGAGGCGGGTTCCATCGTGGCGCTTCTCGCCGAAGGCAAAATCGCCCGTGAGAACATCTACGTGGTAGGTGTTGCATGTCGCGGTATCGTCGACCCGGTCAAGCTTGAGAAGGCCGTCGGGTCGATAGACGATGCGACAGCCGCATACCTTGATGGCGACACCGTAGTCGTCGAGATCGGCGGAGAGGCGAAACGGGTACCGTTTGCGGAGGTCGTCATGAATAAGTGTACGTCCTGCAGCCAAACGGATACGACCTTCAGCGATGTTATGGTAGGAGATGCGGTCCAGCCGCCGCAAGGCCAGGCGCAATCCGTTGTTCCGGAGGATGCCGACGCCGCGTGGTGGGCCGCGTTTTGGACAAAAGAATTCGATCGTTGCATCCGCTGCTACGCATGCCGCGAGTCATGCCCGGCGTGCTACTGCCGTGATAACTGTGCGGTGCAGTCGCTTCGTGAGAGATGGCAACATGTGACCTGGGATTCAAAGGAAGCACTCATGTTCCACGCCCAGAGGGCCATGCACGTAGCCGGCAGATGCATCGAGTGCGGCGCATGCGAGCGTGCCTGCCCGATGGGGATTCCGCTCACGCTGCTTCACCAGCAGGTAGGCAAGGCCGTAAAGAAACTATTTAACTTTAATGTGGGGGAAAAGGTGGATGAGCGTCCGCCGCTTGAAACCTTCCGTAAGGAGGAGCTAGAGAAAAGTGGTCACTAAAATATTACCCGCTGGAAATCTCCAGTCATGGATTGATACGTTAGTCGCTTCTTTCGGGGTATACGCTCCGGTGGAAGTCGAAGGCGCTTCATCGTTTAAGCAGATCAAGACCGGGCAAGCCCCTGTGTTTGATACCAGAACCGATCTTTCACCTAAAGGTATCATATTCAAACAGATCGAAAAGATCCTCTCCTATAGGACAGGTGAGAACGGCATCGCGATCGAGTACGCGCCGGAGGAGGAGACGAAGACCGTCATCTTTGGTCTGCGTCCCTGCGACGCACGGTCGTTTACCTTGACCGACAAACCATTTCTTGATCCGGTAATGCCGGAGAATAAATACGCCGAGCGCAGGAAACAAACCACGCTCGTAACGATGGCCTGCGACAAGGCCTGCTCGACCTGTTTCTGCACGTCAGTGGGCGGCGCTCCCGACGAGAAGACGGGGGATGTCTGGATGATGAATCTGGACGGGCGCTACATCGTAGAAGCGCTCACCGAGGCCGGCGAGGAGCTTTTGAAGGCGGCCAGCTCGCTCAGCGATGCATCTGCCGATGATGAGGCCGCCGCTAAGAAGGTCGGCGAAACCGTTGCGGCATCGATGGAAAAACTCGAAGTACCGCATGCAAAAGCACTCGACAACCTCTTTACCGATGAGGCCTTCTGGCAAAACCTTACGGCCAAGTGCTTAAGCTGCGGCGCATGCACGTTTGTGTGCCCGACCTGCTACTGCTTCGACGTAAAGGATGACGGTTCCGTTAAGTCGGGCGACCGTTACCGTGGCTGGGATTCATGCATGTTCTTCCAGTACAACCGCGCTGCGGGCGGCCATAACCCAAGAGAGTTTCACTGGAAGCGTATGCGCCAGAGAATGCTCCATAAATTCAGCTACTTCCCCGAGAAGTATGACGATATCGATTGCGTAGGCTGCGGTCGCTGCATCAGAAGCTGCCCGGTCTCATACGACCTGCGTGACTTCATCAAATCGGCGCTTCGTGCAACCGCCGGAATGGAACTCGGTTTTGCCGAAGAGCTTCCAAGTGAAGATCAGGTAGAACCATTGGCGTGTGATGTACAACCGAGCGATGAGACTGTCAAGACGGGAGTTGGTTCGGATGACTAGTGCGACCGAAATCAAAACAATGCTGCCATTAACGGCTACCATTTTAGAGGTCCGCGATGAGACCTCGGATATAAAAACATTCAGGATAAAACCGGATGACGAGCAGGAGTGGGAGAAATTCCAGAACAGAAAATCCGGCCAGGTCGCCGAGCTTTCGGTGTTCGGCACGGGCGAGTCGGTTATCTCGATCACCTCGCCGCCGACACAACCGGATTACTTGGAATTCACGATCAAGCGCACCGGTGTTGTCACGGATATGATCCACACCTTTATCCCCGGGGATAAGATCGGTCTGCGCGGCCCTTACGGCAACGGATTCCCGCTCGACGAGTGGAAGGGTAAAAACCTTGTCTTCGTCGCCGGCGGTTTCGCCCTTGCACCTGCGAGGAGCGTTCTCAACTACGCGCTCGATAAGCGCGACGACTACGGTCACATCGATCTGTTCTACGGCGCCAGGACCCCGGGGGACCTCTGCTTTAGGTGGGAGTACGAGCGCTGGAAGAACGAAAAGGATATGTTTTTCGACGTTACGGTCGACTGCGGCGATGATTCCTGGGGTGGCAAGGTCGGCGTTGTCCCGGCCCTCGTAAAAGATGCCAACCCGTCACCGGAGAACACAATCGCGATAATCTGCGGTCCCCCGATCATGATCAAATTTACCCTGCAAGAACTCAACGCGATGGGTTTCCAGCCGGAGCAGATCGTCACAACCCTCGAGGGTAAGATGCAATGCTGCGTAGGCCTTTGCGGCCGCTGCAACGTCGGCTCGAAGTTCATCTGCAAAGACGGCCCGGTTTTCACACTGGCCGAGCTCAACGCAATTAATGGCGATTTCTAGTTTAGCCAGCTAGGGAGCAATACATCTTAAAAAGAGCGCCCGTTGTAAAAATAGGCGCTCTTTTTGATTTTCTGAAGACGGCGAGAGATTCCGCAAATCCGTAGTATGGCAGGACGGGAACGCCTATGAAATTGAAATAACAGACTACCATTAGAAAGGAGATTATGAAAAAAAGCTACATTCGGTACATCCCGGTGAAGTCCTCTTGGAAGAGTTTCTCAAGCCTATGGGTATGAGCCAGAACAGGCTCGCCATGAACATCGGGGTACCGGCGAGAAGGATAAACGAGATTGTCCTCGGTAAGCGAAGCATCACCGCAGATACCGCACTGAGGCTTGCTGGGTTTTTTGGCACCTCTGCCGAATTCTGGCTCGGTTTGCAGGCACAATACGATCAAGAACTATAATAAGGGTGCTCTTTAAGCACTAAGTATCTGAATGGGAATCAAACTAAGAGAGGGCCCAAAGCCCTCTCTTAGGTCCTAAGGCATCCTTGCTCTATAATAGGTCCATCCGCACGATGTCCCTATTATTATTTACCCATTAAGCGGCTTTTCTCAGTTTATCCCACCAGTCGGCGATTTTAGCGGAGAAGCTGGGCTCGCTGATGTCCATATCCGACCAATCCGGGAAGCTCTCAAGCTCGTTACGACTGATATCGAGCATAACGGTCTTGGTGTCCGGATTTACGGTCATACGGTTAAACGGAACAACGAACTGGCGCCCGCCAAATAGCGATGCGAACCAGCCGGAACCGACGATGGCATGATTGACCATGCCGGAATCGGTATCTACCAGCAGATCCAGAACCTCGCCCACATCGTCCCCGTTCACATCAAGAACTTTGTAGCCTTTAATATCTGGGAAGTTCATATCATATTTGAGACCCGAAGTGTTCTCAATGGTGCTGAGTTTCTTTAGCATTCTCATACCCTCCTTAATCACGTACCAAGCAGGTCACCACGATAGTGTACCTATCATTATCATTCCCCGGCTTTCCTGTATAAAACCGGATTTTGAACGCGATTAAACGCGAGTTTTTACGATGTATGGGACATTTATCATCGTTATTGGTAAACTTACAGGAGTGCTTCATACAAATTATCGCAGCAGGGATAGAGCAACTATGCTGAATGACATTGATATCAAATCCATCAAAGGTCTTTCCGACGCCGACGCCGCCAACCGGCTCAGGCAAGAGGGCTACAACGAACTTCCTTCAACACAAAGGCGCAATCTCTTCGCCATCGCGTTCGAAGTCGTCCGCGAACCCATGTTTTTGCTGCTCGTTGCGGGCGGTATCATCTATTTGATAGTAGGGGATATAGAGGAGGCGGTGCTTCTTTTAAGCTTCGTTTTTGTCGTCATGGGAATCACCTTTTACCAGGAGCGTAAAACCGAGCGGGCGCTCGAGGCGCTTCGTGATCTCTCAAGCCCGCGTGCGCTGGTTATCCGCGACGGCAAGGAAGAGCGAATAGCAGGCCGCGAAGTCGTGCGCGAAGATAGTATGGTGCTGACCGAAGGCGATCGCGTGCCTGCGGACGCCGTCATGCTCTCTAGCAACGACCTCACCGTTGATGAATCGCTTTTAACCGGGGAATCGGTACCGGTCAGGAAAGTCCCCTGGGATGGAATATTAGAGATAACGCGCCCGGGCGGGGAAGACCTGCCGTTTGTGTACTCGGGGACGCTCATCGTATCCGGCCAGGGAATAGCCCGGGTTCTGGCGACCGGTATTCATACCGAGATGGGCAAAATCGGAAAGGCGCTGCGCGAGCTTGAGCCCCAGGAGACGCCGTTGCAGGAGAAGACCGCAGGCCTGGTTAAGACATTGGCGATCGCAGCCCTCTCACTCGCAATCATTGTGGTCGTAGCTTACGGAGTTACCAGAGGAAATTGGCTCGATGCACTTCTTGCGGGTATCACGCTTGCGATGGCGACCATCCCGGAGGAGATCCCGGTCATCCTTGTCGTATTCCTGGCGCTCGGCGCATGGCGTATTTCGCAAAATCGCGTGCTTACACGGCGCGTTCCCGCTGTCGAAACGCTGGGTTCGGCAACTGTTCTCTGTGTGGACAAAACAGGCACACTCACGCTTAACCGCATGACCGTAAGCGATATCTACACCGGCGGCGAGTTTTATAAAGTCGATTATAGCGCGCCCGTGTCGCTCCCCGAGAAGTTTCACCAGATCGTGGAGTTCAGCATCCTGGCGAGCGAGCGTGACCCCTTTGACCCTATGGAGAAGGCGTTTAAGGAGCTTGGGTTACACTACCTCGCCCACACCGAGCACTTGCACGGCGATTGGAACCTGGTGCACGAATATTCCTTATCCCCGGAGCTTCTAGCCCTCTCGCATGTCTGGAAATCACCCGACAGCGACGAGTACGTTATCGCCGCCAAAGGCGCCCCCGAGGCTATCGCCAACCTCTGCCATTTCAGCGAGGCTCAGATGCAGGATCTCGCACAACATATCAATGAGATGGCGAATGAGGGCTTGCGTATTTTGGCGGTGGCCAGGGCTTATTATAAAGGGGGCACAT
>NZ_JBTSLF010000041.1:16456-18139 GCF_054640775.1 Candidatus Aquicultor sp.
GCAGCATGATTTTGATTTTGAGTATTTGGGATTGATCGGGCTCTCCGATCCGGTGCGCCCGACCGTCCCGCAATCGGTAAGAGAGTGCTATGCTGCCGGGATAAGAGTAGTGATGATTACCGGCGATTACCCCGGCACCGCTCAAAGTATCGCCCGCCAAATCGGTCTTGACCGTGTTGACGAGTTTATGACCGGGGCCGAGCTTGAGGAGATGGACGAGCTTGAGCTTGAGCGACGCGTGAAAACGGTGAATATCTTTGCGCGCGTTGTCCCCGAGCAAAAACTTCGCCTGGTGAGCGCCCTAAAAGCCACTGGTGAAATCGTTGCGATGACGGGCGACGGCGTAAACGACGCACCGGCGCTTAAAGCGGCGAATATCGGTATCGCCATGGGAGGACGTGGCACCGATGTCGCCCGCGAGGCCGCATCGCTCGTGCTCCTGGACGACGACTTTGCATCCATCGTCCAGGCGGTAAAGCTGGGGCGCAGGATTTTCGACAACATCCGAAAAGCGCTTTCTTACGTCTTTGCCATTCATGTTCCCATCATCGGGATGTCGCTTATTCCGGTGGTCCTTGACATGCCGCTCGTGCTCCTGCCGGTTCATATCGTCTTCCTCGAGCTAATTATCGACCCGGCAAGCTCAGTGGTCTTTGAAGCCGAACCCGAAGAGGCCGATGTAATGGCACGCCCGCCCCGCAACCCCAAAGAGCCGCTTTTCGGGCGCAGGCTTATGAGTATAAGCATATTGCAGGGGTTAAGCGTCCTTTTGATCGTGCTGACGGTCTACCGCCTGGCACTCTACCTGGGGCACAGCCCGACAGACACCCGTACCCTGACGTTTACGACACTCATTATCGCGAACCTGGGCCTTATACTTACCAATCGCTCCTGGTCACGGAATATCCTGGCGGCATGTCGTACGCCGAACGCCGCACTCTGGTGGGTAATAGGCGGCGCAACGTTGTTTCTTGCCCTAGTAATCTACGTCCCGTTCCTGCGGAGTCTCTTCCGCTTTACGATTCTGCATCCGATCGACATAGCGGTCTGCCTGGCCGCCGGTATTACTAGTATCTTATGGTTCGAAGGCCTCAAACTCGTGAGCAGCCGCAATAATCGGCCACTCGATCAGGAAGTGACGTTGTAGGGAAGGATATCTCTGCGGGACGGGGAATTGTGCTAAGAACGGCGGTGTTTAGAGGTTGTGCTAAACAGCCCGGCCTACAGGTGGGTGTCCTTGTCTCGCCTCAAAGTTCGCGACCTGCCTACGCTTGTCGCTTATGTGGGGTAAAATCCTATCCGGCCCCGAAAGGGCCACGGATTTTTCAACCACCACATAAGCGACAAGCTCCGGCCCACGTCGCTCAATTTCGGCTACGACAAGGACACCCACCTGCAGCCCTCTCGTATTCTTCTACCTTTGAATCACACCTACATTGAGCGGCAGACACCCTGGATTATATATGTTACCTGTCTTGCGATACCGCACAGCCCTAGAGGGAATGGGATACAAATCTCTAGTTATGAGAGGATAAACATCTCTATTTTATGAGGGATGTTCAATTACGGGGTGATACCCTGGGCACAAGAATCTTTGGGATTATCCAATAGGAGGCTAAAGCCCACAGATGAGGTCTACAAGCACCAACAACTATAGGGGTGTCAAATATGAGGGATATCCAA
>NZ_JBTSLF010000042.1:0-17764 GCF_054640775.1 Candidatus Aquicultor sp.
CTTAACGTTTTTGGCATGAGCGAATCTGATCTTGCGTTTGGGGTAAAGGTTGCCGATCCATCAACCTATTACAAAGATGTGGTTATGCAGGCCGACATGAATCTTACCTTCTAGAGGACGGTTTCATTCTTTAAGGAGGACTTGAATAATGGCTGAAAAGTTGGAGGCCGTTAAGGCCAGACTCACCATACTGGTTGATAACACAATAATGGAGTTCATCCCGGACAGCGGGATAGTCAAACACCTCTCCGGCCCACAGGGAAACTTTCTTGCAGAGCATGGATTTTCCGCTCTAATTGAGACCGAAGATGCGAAAATTCTAGTGGATACAGGCGTTACCGGGATTGCCATGGAGCACAACCTGGGGCTTTTGGGGTACACGATGGATGATATCGATGTCATCGTCTTCTCGCACGGCCACATCGACCATACGGGCGGACTTGAGAGGGCAAAGGGCAGGATAATCGCCCACCCGGACGCATTTTGCGAAAGATACCTCTCGCCCAAGGAAGGGGTGCAATACGATCTTACCAGCCCTGCGCCCGATCCCACGAAGCACAAGGTAGAGTTTCACACAGAGCCGGTGAAGCTGGCCAGGGGAGTGATGACCACCGGCCAGGTGCCAAGAAAGCACGAGTGGGAGGAGGTCAAGGTCTTCAAACGCAAAGAGGGCGAGGATTTGATAGAGGACAAGCTTTATGATGACATGGGCATAGTCATCAACACGGCCATGGGTCTGGTGGTGGTCCAGGGCTGCAGTCACTCGGGCATCATCAATACGGTGGAGGCAGCCAAGGAACTCACAGGTGTGGACGAGGTGTACTGCGTGATAGGCGGCCTGCACCTGATCGGCCCGGGCGAGAAGAAAATCGACAGGACGATAGAGGAACTCAAAAGGCTTAACATCAAGAAGGTGCTGCCGATTCACTGCAGTGGATTCGAAGGCATAAAGCAGGTGTCGCTGCAGATGCCGGAGCAATTCGAGTATTGCACCGTGGGTTGCCAGATAGAGTTTTAGGCCAGGGACCTATCCAACCGGGCTAAGTCCGTCGGCCATGCCGCCTGGGCACCGTCCTTAGAAATATCTAGCCTCAGTGTAAACATTAACGGAAAAACAATAAAGGTGGAGCTTGGGGCTCCACCTTTTGGTTGTTCATCTCTATTTATTCAATTACGCTGCGGGTGCGCCGCCGCCTGCGGCTTCTTCGGGGCCGGTTTCTTCGGCCTTTTCGATTGCTTCGGTTTCCGGGGTGGTGGCGGTGGCTACGGCGCCGGGGCGTTTGTGGAAGACGATTTTGCCTTCCTCGACCTCGGCGACCACGACGTCACCTTCGGAAAACTCGCCGCGCAGCAGTTTTGAAGCCAGCGGGTTCTCGATGCGCCGTTGGATCGTCCTGCGCAATGGACGTGCACCGAGAAGCGGGTCGAAGCCCTCTTTTGCGAGCACGTCTTTGGCGTCGTTCGACAGCTCAAGTGCTATCTGCTGCCCTTTAAGCTCGTGCTCGACGCGCAGCATTAAGATATCGACGATCTCCCTGATCTGCACTGAAGTGAGCGGATGGAAGACGATGATCTCGTCGACGCGGTTCAGGAACTCGGGCCTGAAGCTCTTATCGAGAGCGCGCAGAACCTGGTCTTTGACGCCCTCAAACGTCTTTTCTTCCTCTGCCGCAGGCTTGAATCCAAAACTGCGGGACTGCTTGATGAACTCGCCGCCGATGTTCGACGTCATGATGATAACCGTGTTCTTGAAGTTGACCGTACGGCCCTTCGAGTCGGTTATGCGCCCGTCGTCCATGATCTGTAGCAGTACATTTAAAACATCCGGATGGGCCTTTTCGACCTCGTCGAACAGAACCACCGAGTATGGCCGGCGGCGAACCGGCTCTGTTAGCTGTCCGGCCTCTTCATATCCGACATAGCCGGGGGGCGCACCGATCAGCCTGGATACGGTGTGCTTTTCCATGTACTCGGACATATCGATTCTGATCAAGGCCTCTTCTTCTCCGAAGAGGTGCTCGGCCAATGCTCTTGCCAGCTCGGTTTTACCGACGCCGGTCGGGCCAAGGAAGATAAACGAGCCGATTGGGCGCTTCGGGTCTTTTAAGCCCGCGCGTGCCCTTCTGATCGCCTCGGATATGGCGACGATTGCCTCCTCCTGGCCGACGACCCTACTATGAAGGGTCTCCTCCATCTTGAGCAACCTCGACTTTTCTTCCTCGACAAGCTTTTGGGCCGGAACGCCGGTCCAACTTGAGACTATCTCGGCGATGTCCTCGGTCGTGACGGTCGCATCGGCCATGCCTCTGTCGCGTGCCCAATTGCGCTCGACTTTATCAAGCTCTTCCTTGATCTGGCTTTCTTTCTCGCGAAGCTTCATGGCTTTCTCGTAATCTTCGGCCTTGACCGCGGCTTCCTTCTCGCGCTGGATGGCCTCGAGTTTTTCCTCCATGCCCTTTACGTCAACTGGCGGGACGGTTGACTGAAGACGTACTTTGGCTCCAGCCTCATCGATGAGGTCGATGGCCTTGTCGGGCAAGAACCGGTCCGTTATGTACATGTCGGAAAGCTCCGCCGCCGCAAGAATAGCCTCGTCGCTGATCTTTACCCTGTGATGGGCTTCATAGCGGTCGCGCAGGCCTTTAAGGATAGCGATGGTATCCTCGACCGTAGGCTCTCCGACCATGATCGGCTGGAACCTTCTCTCTAAGGCCGGGTCTTTTTCGATATGCTTCCGGTACTCGTCCAGGGTGGTCGCACCGACAACTTGCAGCTCACCCCTGGAAAGCGCGGGTTTGAGCATATTGGACGCATCGATCGCGCCCTCGGCCGCACCTGCGCCAGAAATCATATGAAGCTCGTCAATAAAGACGATGATCTCGCCGCTTCTCTCGCGTAGCTCGTCCATAACGCGTTTCAAACGCTCCTCGAACTCGCCACGGTAGCGGGTGCCCGCGACCATGCCGGCAAGGTCAAGCGACACAACCCTCTTATCCTTGAGGGTATCCGGCACTTCACCGGCTTCTATTTTCTGGGCGAGGCCTTCAGCGATTGCGGTTTTGCCGACGCCGGCTTCACCGATAAGCGCCGGGTTATTTTTAGTACGGCGGCTTAGGATACGGATAATCCGCTCTATTTCTTTTTCGCGGCCGATGACCGGGTCGAGCTTTCCCTCGCGTGCGAGCGTTGTCAAGTCTCGACTGTATTGGTCAAGTGCAGGTGTTTTGCTCCTGCTCGGTACCGCGGCGGCCGCCGGAGGGATCTCACCTTTACCAGCCATGTTCATTACCTCCTGTTTGGCACGGCCGTAATCGATACCGTGTCGTTTTAGCACCTGGGCCGCAATGCCCTCGTCCTCACGGACGAGACCGAGAAGGAGGTGCTCGGAGCCGATAAACTTCTCACCGGCCGAACGCGCTTCTTCTAAAGCAAGCTCCAGGGCCCGTTTGCTGCGCGGACTTAACGGTATCTCTTTTTCGGCGGCGCCTTTACCGCGTCCGATTAAGTCCTCGACTTCCTTTCGCAGGCCGTCGAGGTTGATTCCGAGGTCCATTAATATCCTTGAGCCGATACGCTCACGGCTTAAGCCAAGGATGAGATGCTCTGTTCCGACATAGTCGAAATCGAGTCTGACGGCCTCGTTGGCCGCAAGATTGAGCGCTTCCTGCGCACTTTCAGACAGCATCTCAAGTATGTCTCCACGGCTCTGTTTGAAGAATTCCGGAAACATCTTCGACATGTCGGGAATACCGAATATATCAAAGCCTTCCTCGCCTGCTCCAGGCAGGATTCCCAGCTCATGAGCACATTGCTCGCATATATATTTGACTTCCTTCTTCTCGCCCTTGATCTGCGTGTATGTTACGCCAGCAGGCCTTTCGTTACATCTTTGGCACAGCATGTGTTCAACCTCCTTTTACTACAATAAGCACTTATAAATCTTGACTTATAAAGATTCTTCCCGTTGTCGTAAGTAAAACGAACGGGAAGATGGATAAATCAGATATTGTTCTCAACATAATTATACCAAACTACGCAACAATTATACGTGCGCTAGGTTGGTTGCAGGACAGGCAAGCAAGCGCATCGAACGATGCACTTACGGGCCTTCCGGGGAATTCTCTATTTCGCGAGAAATCTGCTATTATTTACTATGGATGGGGTGATAGAGGTGGCAATTGTAGCGCAAATAGCGGGGCTAGTCGAAGGTATAGCCCCCAGTTACTTAAAGTCTGAGGGCGATAATGTCGGCCTCCAGGTCGGGAGCGCAGGCATGGCGGTTAACAAAGTGCTGGTGACGCTCGAGGTAACCGATGAAGTTTTGCATGAAGCGCGGTCAAAAGGAGCGCAGCTCATATTCTCGCATCACCCACTGATTTTTAACAGTCTCAATAGGGTGTTAGCGGAGGATCATATAGGCGGGTTGACCACCGATTTGATCAGGTCCGGGATTTCGCTGCTGGTGGCCCATACCAATCTCGATAGGGCCAGGGACGGAGTTAGCGATGTGTTGGCCCATGTCCTGGGATTACAGGACATCGAGGTACTGCTCCCAGCCCGGGATATCCATATGTATAAGCTCGTTGTATTCGTCCCAAAAGATAATGTCCATGAGGTTATTGCGGCACTCGGAAATGTCGGCGGCGGGGTAATAGGTGAATACAGCCATTGCACATACAGGGTCGAGGGAACCGGTACGTTTTATCCCATGCTCGGCGCCCACCCCTTTCTGGGAAAATCCGGCGAGCTGAACGAAGTCGATGAAAACAGGCTCGAGATACTCGTCGCACCCGACAGAATCGAGCAGGTTATACAAACGCTGCTTGATGTTCATCCCTACGAGGAAGTGGCGTATGATGTTTATGATGTGACGACTCCCCTACCGGGTGTCGGTTTTGGTAGGGTCGGCAATATGACAAAGACGAGGAAGCTACGCGACTGTGTAGAGAACTGGGCCGATAAACTGGGTACCGACCTCAAAGTCTCCGGCGATATGGATACGGTTGTCAGCCGGGTCGCCGTGTGTGGAGGGAGCGGGGGTGAACTCATCGGGGTTGCGAAGGCATCGGGAGCCGATGTGTACCTGACAGGTGATATCAAATACCACGCGGCCCACGCAGCCCGTGCGGTAGGGCTTGCGATTATCGATGCCGGTCACGCTGAAACGGAGCGTCTCGTTATCCCCGAAATCGCACGGGAATTGCAGAGGTCCATTAACGAGGCGGGTTTAAAGGTCGAGGTTCTGGTATCGGAGATCGATACCAGCCCTTGGAATAGAGATTAATTAAAAACTACTAGAGGGGTTGGCTATGGATGAGTACAAAACCCTGGAAGAACTTCAAAAGATAGATACGCAGCTCGATGCGTTACATTATCGTGAGAAGAACCTGCCTGAGCGCGACCGTTATCAGAAGCTAAGCGACGAAACGAACAGGACGCAGGGGCTTTACCAGGCGATCGAGAAGAAACTTCGTGATGAATCGCAAATTCAAAAGAAGATCGAGGATGAACTCGATACCCTTAATAGGAAAATCGACAAGGAACAGAAGCGCCTCTACAGTGGCACGATCACTAATCCTAAAGAACTCACGAGCGTGCAGCAGGAGCTTACGCATTTGAAGGAGCAGGCTGATGTAAAAGAAACAGAGCTGCTCGAGCAGATAGATGTGGTCGATGGCTTAAAATCGGATGATAGGGCCGTTGAGAAGCGGTTAAACGAGCGCAAGGTGGAAGTAGCTACGGCAAAAGCCGAGATGGACGCTACCCTAGCCGATATTAAAGGGCAACTGCAAAAGCTGCAGGCCGAGCGAGAGCCGGTCGTTGCCGGGCTAAGCGAGGAAATAAGAGAGCTTTACGGGCGGGTGAGAACAAAGCAGCCGTTGGCGGTGACCGTCCTCGAGGAGGGTCTGTGCCTGGGATGCCGGGTCGAGCTTCCAAGTACCGAAGTCGAGAGAATCGAAGCATCCAAGAAGATCGAGCGGTGCCCGAATTGCAGCAGAATATTGGTGAAGAGATAGGGCCCGAGGAATTACGAATTAATGAAGGCCTAGTGCAAGAAGAGGAGACCGGAGATAGAGAACAAGGATATATCAAGAAAAATCATTATATACAGCGATGGTGCGGCCCGGGGCAATCCTGGACCTGCGGGTGCCGGGGCGCTGATAAAGAACGCAAAGGGAGACGTGCTGGTGGAGGTTTCCGCGTACCTCGGTGAGACAACGAATAACATCGCCGAATATAAGGCGCTTATCCTTGCGCTCGAACAGGCGATTCAATACAAACCCGAAGAAATCGAAATACGCGCCGATAGCGAGCTAATGGTCAAGCAGCTGAACGGCGAGTACAAAGTTAAGAACGAGGGTCTTAAACCTCTGCATGATAGGGTCAAGAAGCTTTTGGCCGGGTGCAGGAGGGCTGAGATCAAGCATATATACCGCAACGAGAACTCTGCCGCCGATGAGCTTGCCAATAAAGCGATCGATGAGTTCGAAAACAGAGAAGAATCTTTACAACGATTATCCGAGCCACAACTACCGCAGAAACAATCGGACGATATGCCGGAGCAGGGAAGTCTGTTTTAAGGGCCGGCGATTACTTAATTAATCGAGCGCAATCTTCATAATTTCTTCATACTTTTTATAACATTTTATGATAAATTAATAATAACTGGCTAATAATGGGTTTACGAGAGGAGCACGTATGGACTTAAAAAGGAAGCTATTAATAGGGTTTCTTGTAGTAGGTGTTGCATTGACCGCTGTTGCGGGGATATCGTTCGCAGCAAGTGGCACCAAAGCAGGCGGCGCTCCGAGCGCTTTAGCTAGCGGGTGTTGCGGGGTCTTTGATAGCCTCAGTGAGACGCTCGGATTGAAGCAGGAGCAGATTATCGAGAAACGTAACAACGGGATAAGCCTGGCTGATATGGCTAAGGAGCGAAACGTATCGCAAGAGGCGATTGTTTCCGCGATTCTTAAAGACAGGAAGAAACTCCTGGATCAGCAAGTAAAAGCGGGACAGATTACCGCGAGTGAGGAAGAAGCTCTTCTTGAAAGAATGAAAACCAGGATTAGCTTAGGTATGAACCATAGGGCCGGTGGCCCTGGGCTTTACGTGCGTGGCGCCAGTAAACCAGATCAGCACGGACCGCGCTCAAGCGCATGCATCCCAGGCGCAGGGTGTGGTGCTAATGGTAGCGGCGGTTCGGGTGGAACAGGCACAACTGCTGCACAAAGCGTCAATGCTACCGTGCAGGGTCCATATTAAACTACTCGTTACCTCGGTGTAGTGCAGGATAAGCTATTAAGGCTGAACGGAAATAAATAGGGCGAAATATACTAATGTTAGTGGAGGTCGATTGTAACATTCGACCTCCACTGTTTTTTTGGCTGATTATGCTACGCATGCGACCCGATAGAGAGAGGGAAGTATTTGCAAAAGAAAAGGCCGCTGGTTTGCGGCCTGCTAAAAAGCAAAATAAAGAACCCCAAGAAACCTTCCTGAGCCACTCGCTACTCACGATTTCCCGTTTCGTCTTCTTGGCGACACTTACACATTTTGGCCTTACGACCACCCTCTATAGTGTCCACCTCGAAACCGCACCTGGTACGTCGCTTTCCCCGAGTGTCCTCGCGTCCAGCCCCTTGGGGTCTATTCCTAATATATCAAATACGTTAAGCCGTGTCAACAAAATATATTAAATAATTCAAGAAATAATTTTGGAGTACTGACGGTTCTATTATTCCACGTCAAATTCTTGACAATACCCCAAGCGTAAATTGCAACTTTAGCTACGTAAACGCTATAATTCATTTTAGCGAATCGAAAGGTGGCTAATATGCGTGGCATTTAATGACCTCAGAGATTTTATAAAGTTTCTTGAATCAAAAGGCGAGCTTAAACGGATCAAAGCTGAAGTCGACCCGGTTCTGGAAGTTACCGAGATTACTGATAGGGTGAGCAAGAGCTATGGGCCCGCCTTGCTTTTTGAAAACCCTAAGGGTTCGAAGATGCCGATCCTTATGAATGCATTCGGATCGTATGAGCGTATGAGCTGGGCTCTTGGCGCGAATCACCTGGATGAGATCCCGCAGAACCTTGCAGGGCTTTTACCCGATGGCGAGCCGAGTACCTTTTGGCAAAAACTCGGCACGCTGATGAAACTTAAAAACATCGCCGACTATAAGCCAAGGGAAGTCAAAAACGCCCCGTGTCAGGAAGTAGTACTGACGGATGATTTTTCTCTCGAGGATATCCCGGTTTTGAAGTGCTGGCCGCAGGATGGGGGAAAGTTTATCACGCTTCCCCTGATTATTACTAAAGACCCGGAAAGCGGAAGGCAAAATCTCGGGATGTACCGGATGCAGGTCTTTGACGCAAAAACGACCGGTATGCACTGGCACGCGCACCATGATGGGGCGCACAACTACCGTAAGCACCAGGAAGAGAGCCGGCCGATCGAGATTGCGGTGGCGCTTGGCGGGGACCCTGCCACGATTTATTCTGCAACCGCCCCACTGCCGCCAAATGTCGAGGAGTTGTTCTTTGCAGGGATGATCCGCAAGCAGGCGGTCGATGTCGTAAAGGCGAAAACGGTCGATTTGATGGTGCCGGCGAACGCGGAGATAATCCTCGAAGGCTATGTCGACCCGGAGGAGACAAGGTGGGAAGGCCCGTTCGGCGACCATACCGGCTATTACTCGCTGGCCGATTACTACCCCGTGTTTCACGTCAAATGCATAACCATGCGAAAGAACCCCATCTATCCCGCGACTATCGTCGGCAAACCTCCGATGGAGGACTGTTATATGGGCAAAGCCACCGAGCGGATATTTTTACCGGTCTTAAAGACGGCGCTGCCCGAGATAGAGGATTTAAACCTTCCGCTGGAAGGAGTTTTCCATAATTGCGCTATCGTCTCGATAAAGAAGAGCTACCCGGCTCACGCATATAAGGTCATGAGCGCGTTGTGGGGGCTCGGGCAGATGATGTTCACTAAAATGATAATAATCGTCGACCACTCGGTTGATGCTCAAAATATGTCAGAAGTTCTCTGGAAAGTATTTAACAACGTTGACCCAGCTCGTGATATTATGGTCGTTAAAGGCCCGCTAGATGCGCTGGATCACTCATCGAATATGCCGAAATACGGCTCGAAGATGGGAATCGACGCCACCAAGAAGTGGCCCGAGGAGGGGCATACCCGGGAATGGCCGGATGACATAGAAATGGATGAGGTGACAAAGCGCCTCGTCGATAGCAAATGGAAGGAATTAGGCCTTGGGTAAGTTTAAGACCATCCTTGAGATGATAAAGTTTGAGCACACGATATTTGCGCTGCCCTTTGCATACATGGGCATGATGCTTGCTGCAAACGGTATGCCGAGCCTCAAACAGATCATCTGGATTACGGTCGCGATGATAGGGGCGAGAAGCTTTTCGATGGCGATGAATCGCTATATCGATCGCGACATCGATGCCCGTAACCCGCGCACGAAAGACCGGGCGATCCCGGCGGGTAAACTGACATCGCGGTACGTGCTTCTCTTTAGCATTGGTAGCCTTGCGGTGTTTTTTGTCGCCACGTACCAGTTGGCCCCTCTCGCAAGGGTCGTATGGCCCGCAGTTGTATTCCCGCTGATTATTTACTCCTATACTAAGCGTTTTACCTGGTTAAATCATGTCGTTCTCGGCATCAGCCTCGGCCTTGCCCCTATCGGCGCCTGGATTGCGATAACAAACGGCTTGAGCTGGCCGGTTGTTATTCTCGGGGGCGCGGTTATGTTGTGGTCTGCGGGTTTCGACATTATCTATGCCTGCCAGGATATCGACGTCGACCAACGCGACAAGCTCTTCTCGATACCGGCGGTGTTCGGGGTAAAAAGAGCGCTGCTCGTTACCAGGATGTTCCATGTACTTACCGTTGGCCTGTTGTTTACAGTCGGCGTGGCCTTTAAGATGGGAGCAATCTATTACTTCGGTGTGATGATCACGGCGCTGCTTCTAGCCTACGAGAACCGGATGGTGAAGGCGAATGACCTGTCCAGGGTAAACTTGGCGTTCTTTACGGTTAACGGGTTTATCAGCCTGCAAATATTCGCTTTTACGGGACTCGACTTTGCGGCCAGGTACCTGCTTAAGGGGCTGGGCTAGCTTGGACGTTAACCTTGAATACGTAGTTGCCATAACGGGGGCTAGCGGTGCGATTTATGGTAAACGCCTCATCCAGGAACTCCTCAGGCAAGACTACAATGTCTCTCTCATAATATCCAACCCCGGCAAACTAGTTATCGCACATGAGCTGGGGTTTTCATTTAATGAAGACGATGCGGTCGTCGAGATGGCCCAGTGGCTTGAAGCACCCAATACGGCGGCGCGGTTGCGTTACTTCAGAGACGATGATTTAATGGCCCCTATCTGCAGCGGTTCTCATATTACGGGGGGCATGGTGATACTACCTTGCACAATGGCGACGCTGGGGGCGATTGCCGGCGGTCTCTCATCGAGCCTGATCGAGCGCTCTGCGGACGTGGCTTTGAAGGAGTCAAGGCGTCTTGTAATCGTTCCGAGAGAAACGCCGTTTAACCGGATACATCTGAAAAATCTCCTTGAAGTCGAGGAGGCCGGTGCTAAAATAGTGCCCGCAATGCCGGCTTTTTACGACAATCCAAAAACGATAGAAGACATGGTCGACTTCGTTGTGGGCAAAGTCCTCGACCAACTAGGGGTTGAACATACGCTCTTTGAGCGTTGGAAAGGCGAATAAGAGGGTCCCTCGACCCTGAGATAGTGGAGGTATCAAATGGCAACAGTTGCTGACATCGATTTGAAGCAGATAGAGGAGAAGGTAATGTCGGGCGAGCGCCTCTCGAGGGAGGATGGCATCGCTCTTTACGGGATAAACGACATCCTGTTTTTGGGTGCCTTGGCCCGGTATGTTAAAGAGAAAAAGAGCGGAAATCATGCGTACTTTAACGTAAACCGTCACATAAACTTGACCAATGTGTGCGTGAATCAGTGCAAGTTCTGCGCGTTTAAAGCTAAGGAAGGGGACCCGCACGCTTATACGATGACACTTGAAGAGATCATGTCGCGCGCACTCGAAGCCCCGAAGTTGGGGGCGACCGAGTTGCATATCGTAAGCGGCTGCCATCCCGACCTTCCGTTTGATTATTATCTGGAGGCGATAAGCGAGTGCAAGAAGGCGTTGCCCGATGTGCATATCCAGGCCTTTACTGCGGTTGAGATCGATTATTTCGCAAAAATATCGGGACTGACTGCGAGAGGTGTTCTCGAGAAACTAAAAGAGGCGGGCCTGGGGTCGATGCCGGGTGGCGGCGCGGAGATATTTAGCGGCCGTGTCCGCGGACTTACGTGCGAGAACAAGGCAAGCGGCGATCGCTGGCTCGAAGTCATGGGTTTGGCGCATGATCTAGGGTTGCGGTCAAATGCGACCATGCTGTACGGCCATGTCGAGACTTACGAGGAGCGTATCGACCACATGATCAAGCTTCGCGAGCACCAGGACAAAACCGGTGGCTTCCAGAGTTTTATCCCGCTCGCGTTTCATCCCGATAACACCGACCTTACCGGCATAAGGAGAACTACGGCGTTCGATGATATAAAAACTATCGCTATCTCGCGGTTGATGCTCGATAATTTCGACCACGTAAAGGCGTTCTGGATCATGCTCGGTTTGAAAATCGCCCAGCTTGCGCTCGACTTCGGCGCCGACGATATGGACGGCACGGTCGTTGAGGAGAAGATAACGCATATGGCCGGCGCACAAACGGATGAGTCGATCGAAAAAGAAGAGCTTATCCGCCTTATAAAAGACACTGGACGCACGCCTGTTGAAAGAGACACCCTCTACAACATCATTAGAGTGTACGAGTAATTGTACGAATAATACGATTAATATATGACTTACAAGATCAGAGTAAACGATAGGGAGGAATCTCATTGTCTAGGCCTAAAGTCGGTCATATCCAGTTTATAAATTGCCTGCCCCTTTATTACGGCCTGGTGCACAACAATGTCCTTCTCGATGTGGAGTTGATCAAAGGGACACCGACCGAGCTGAATAAAATGCTGCTCGAGGGCAAGCTCGATATCAGCCCGATTTCTTCGATCGAGTATTGTCGCAACTATAAAGACCTTATGCTTTTGCCGAACCTGGCCGTGGCGGCGGACGGTGAGGTCAAGAGCATCCTTTTTGTAAGTAAAGTGCCGATAGAGCAGATGGATGGGCGCACAGTAGCATTGACCAGCTCTTCGGCGACGTCACAGGCGCTCACGCGCATCATCCTGCGGGATAAATACAAGGTGTCGCCGAAATATTTCGTCTGCCCGCCCGACCTCCCTCAGATGATGATGGAGGCGGATGGAGCGCTTCTTATCGGCGACGATGCCCTGCGTGCCTTATATGACCCGCCAAAAGACCTCCATCTTTATGACCTTGGGATGGAGTGGAAAGAGATGACCGGCAGGCGCATGGTGTTCGCGGTCTGGGCGGTTCGCCGGCTTTTTGCGGCCGAGAATCCCGAGCTGGTCGCCGAAGTGCACGGGGCGTTTATGAAATCAATGGAATACAGCATCGATAAAGTGGATGAAATAGCGAAGGCCGCCTCGAGGTGGGAGTCGTTTGATTGCGACTTCATGAAGGCCTATTTCGACAGCCTCAGGTTTGATCTTGACCCTGCCTACCAGCAGGACATGCTTGCCTATGCGACGAGGGCGTATGAACTCGGCTTCATCCAGGAAACCCCGAAGCTGGAATTCGTGGAGGTTTAACACCATGCAGAATTTAAATCAATATGAACTATTAGCCGAAGTGGTGGATGGGCGGCGCCTAACGGATGAGGAGGCGGTGTTTCTTCTCAAAGAGGGAGACCTGCTTGCTATCGGCGCCGCCGCAGATACTGTTCGTAAAAGGCGTTTTCCCGATACGGCAACCTTTATCATCGACCGCAACATCAACTATACTAATATTTGTACCAGCAAATGTCGCTTCTGTGCGTTCTACCGCGACAAAGACGATCCCGAAGCGTATCTGTTGAGCGCCGACCAGGTCTTTAAAAAGATCGAGGAGACGCTTACGCTTGAAGGTACCCAGATCATGCTGCAGGGCGGGCTGCATCCCGATTTGAAAATCGACTATTACGAGGACCTTCTGCGCAACATTAAAGCGCGTTATCCGATTACGATCCACTCGTTCGGCGCCCCCGAGGTGGCGTATATCGCCCAGATCTCTGATGTCACCGTTGACGAGGCGCTCAGGCGTTTGCATGAAGCCGGTTTAGACTCGCTTCCCGGGGCGGGCGCCGAGATTCTGGTCGACCATTATCGCCAGGCGGTCAGCCCCAATAAAATATCCGCCGAGCGTTGGCTTGAAGTAATGGAGCGGGCGCATAATCTTGGGATCGAGAGTACGGCGACGATGATGATGGGCGGCCCGGATAGCATCGAGGACCGCGTCGAGCACATGAGTAAGGTCAGGCGGCTGCAGGATAAAACCGGCGGCTTCAGGGCATTCATATCGTGGGTATACCAGCCCGGATATACCGAACTCGGTGGGAAAATCGTTTCTACACGGGCCTATCTTAAGACGCTTGCCGTATCGAGGCTCTTCTTCGATACTATCGACCATATCCAGGGCTCATGGGTAACCCAGGGAAAAGAGATCGGGCAATTGACGTTGTCGTTTGGCGCCGATGACCTGGGGAGCATTATGATAGAGGAAAACGTCGTTCGCGCAACCGGAGTCGCCTATGCGATGTCCAAGGATGAGATGGTGCGTATGATACAGACGACCGGTAAGCATGCTGCCAGGCGAAATACACTTTACGAACTGATTGAGAGATTTGATTGATGGCCACTATGTTACCATCCGCCGATTACGCGATTATCGGTGGCTCGAGTACATTTTCTATACGGTTTCCGGAGGCGCTGGGTGAGGCGGGCGTGGAAATAGTCGAAGACGGCTTGCTGTTTGAGACGCCGTACGGTGAAAGCCCGCCGTTTAAGCTCTTCAAGGTGGACGATAAACTGGTTCTGACCTGCAAGATGCACGGTTGGCGCCCGGGTGTTTCGAGGGCGGATGCTTCGAGACAGGTGTTCTGGGTATTGAGAGAAGCGGGTGTTAAGAACATCCTTGCCGAGGGCGGTGTTGGGGCGGTAAACCACCTGCTGAACCCGCGAGACATCGTTATCCCAACCGATTATATCGATAATTCCATGCGAAAAGATGTGAGCCTGGGGTCGGATTATTTGCTCGTTATGAGAAAGGCCGTCTGCTCGGATTTGCATAACAATTTGCTTGCGGCATCCCGCGAGTTTGCGATTTCACGGGTGTTTGAACGGGGGATTTATGCGGTGACGGATGGCCGCCACTTTGAAAGCCCCGCTGAAGTCGCGGTATTAAAGCAGTGGGGTGCGGATGTCGTCGGGCAAAGCATGTGCCCGGAAGTCTATCTCGCACGGGAAATCGGCGCGTGCTATGCGGGCGTTTACCTGGTAGTAAATTATGCTGAGGGAATAGTCGAAGATTGGTCGCACGACGAGCTTTCCGAGATATTTTACGGCGAGTCGGAGGCCATCGGTAAAATCATGATCAACGCGATTCGTGCTACTGCAGATACCTCGACCTGCGAGTGTAAGCAATTACGTAAACCGACTCTTCTTAAAGAGGAAACCCCGTAGATGATTTATACGGCCGATACGATCCTGCCTATCTCAAATCCCCCGATTACCGATGGAGCGGTTCTTGTAACCGATGGTCGCATTAGTGCGGTCGGGGTACGAGACAAACTTCTGGCCGCTCACGGGGACGAAGAGATCATCGAATTCGGCGACGCGATTCTCATGCCGGGGTTGGTCAACCTTCACGGGCACCTTGAGTGCTCATCGTTTGATTTTCTCGCCAAGCCAACGCCTTTTTCCGAATGGGTCGGCACCATCATACAGGCCGGCCTCAAGATGCAACGGGATGACTGGTTGTCGGCATCTCGCGCCGGGGTAAAGAAGTACTTCGAGTCGGGCATTACATGCACTGCCGATATCACGAGATCGGGCGTCGGGCTTCAGGCGGTCGCGGAGGCGGGGATGCCGGCGCTCGTGTACCTGGAAGCCGTCGGTATCGACGACCGCAACCTTACCGATGCCGTCGTCGATTTGCTGGAGAGAGTTAAAAGCGCTCAAAGCATCCTCGGGGTAGGCGATATCAAGGTGGGTCTCTCGCCGCACTCGGTATACTCTCTCTCGAAGTCGGCGCTTAAAGTCTGTAACGATATTTCCCTTGAATATGGGCTTCCCTTAAGTATCCATCTTGCCGAGACTCAAGCCGAAGTGGAGCTTATTCGCAGTGGAACGGGTCCTCTTGCGGCTACAATCGGCAAAAGGATGCAGCTTGAAGTTATCCGGCGGGGAGGCGCGGGCTCAACACCGGCGCATTACCTGAACGATCTTGGCTTGGTGCGAGATTCGCTGATAGCGGCGCATGGTGTATGGCTTAGCGATGCGGATATTATGCTCTTGAAAGAGAAGGGTGCTGCGGTGGCAGTCTGCCCGACCTCAAACGAGCTTCTTGGGTCCGGTGAGGCGCCGGTCAAGCAATTCATCGAACACGGCCTGGATTTCGGACTCGGTACCGATAGCCCGGCAAGCAACCCCGATATGGATCTCTTCGTCGAGGCGCGAAAAGCCCGCACGATCCTTCAGAAACAGCTTGATCAGGCAAAACCCCGGGCCGAAGTATCGACATTATCCCCGGAAAGATTGATTGAGATGATTACCCTGGATGCCGCCCGCATGCTCGGCTTTGCAGATGACCTTGGAAGCATCGATACCGGCAAACGCGCCGATTTCATCATCCTGGACTACGACCGGACCACAGCCCTTGACTCTTACATCTATCTGATTGAAAACGCCTCAAAATCCCACATATCCCACACTATCCTCAACGGAGACATGGTCTACAACCGCTAATCGCCGGATCCATTCACCCATCCGCCGATTCACCGACTCACCATCTTTTTATGTTTTTTAAAAGCGCGATTCGGGTAGAAACACCACGTAACCAGGGTTTTTAAAGCAGAAGGGGAGGGTATTGGATACATGACACCAGAAGATCTAGTAAATGATGTCAAGCGTGCGCTGTCGACGGATACGCGAATCGACCAGTCTATGATCCAGATAAGTAGCGAGCAGCCGGGTGTTATTGTCCTCGACGGTCAGGTTGATACCTACAACGAGAAAGTGTTAGCCGAGGAAATCGTCGGTCGGGTAAGGGGCGTTAAAGATGTCGTCAACAACATCAGTGTTACCCCGCCGATCGCAAAAAGTGACGAGGAAATAGCCGAGGACGTGCGGGGAAACCTTAAACGTGATTCCTGGGTCGACTGGAGCAGGATAAGCATCGAGGTCATCGACGGCGTTGTCTTTTTGAGGGGCACAATGATATCGAGAGTGGAGAAGATGGAAGCCGAAAACGATGCGCGCTGGGTTGCCGGTGTTGTTGACGTCGTGAACCATCTCGTGGTAAAACCAGAGATTACAATAGCTGATGCAGAGATCGAACGAGATGTTAGGGCCGCTTTGATCAAAAACACGCGGCTTGATTTGACCGAGATGAATGTCGACGTTACCGAGGGCGTTGTCACCTTGACCGGCGAGGTCCCCAACTTTACACAAAAGAGGATCGCCGAATTCGTCGCATTCTCGGTTCCCGGTGTGGTAGATGTCGTGAACGAACTTCACGTGAGTGGATCGGTTCGACCTGCAGCATAGATGCACGGCCATTGGCAGTTTGCATAAATATGGGAGGTTACTGAATGGCACGAACGGTAAAAGTCTATTCCACTCCGACGTGAGCGTTTTGTTCGTTGGTGAAGAAGTTTCTCACGGATGAAGGTGTTCAATATGAGGAGATCGACCTGGTAGCCGATCCGGCTAGAGTAAGCGAGCTGGTCGAGATATCAGGACAACTTGGGGTTCCGGTTACAGTGATCGGCAATGAGGTGGTCATCGGTTTCGACCGGGGGCGATTGGAGTCGGCGTTAGCCGCTTCGTAACCGGATAGCTGGAGGGTTTGTCTTGCATGATGTAGCGATAATAGGCGCCGGTCCTGCCGGGATGACTGCTGCCGTGTATGCAGCCCGGAAAAAGATGGATGCGCTGGTGCTTACCAATAATATAGGCGGAATGGCCGCGTGGAGTGCGGGGATTGAGAATTATATGGGCTATAATCTTATTCCGGGCGCCGAGCTTATGGCCAAGTTCGAAGACCAGGTCGAGGAATTCGGCATCCCCATCGAATACGAGCAGGTGGATAAGGTAACCAGGGAAGACTCGTTTTTTAACGTTCATATCGTCTCGGGAAAGGTAATTCAGGCGAAGAGCGTTATTATGGCTACCGGCAGGTCACCCCGGCGCTTAAATGTGCCCGGCGAAAAGGAATTCGTCGGCAAGGGTGTGACCTATTGCGCAACATGCGACGCCCCGCTGTTTAAGAATATGGACGTTGCGGTAATCGGCGGAGGAAATTCTGCGCTGGGTGCCGCCGAACAACTCGTTAAAATCGCAAAAACAGTCAATATCGTTTCGATCGCCGGGTGGAGCGCCGACCCAATATTACAGGAGAGGGTACTGCACGCGACAAATGTGGGCATTTATAAGGGATACGATCTTGTCGCAATCGAGGGGCATAATTTTGTGGAAAGCATCAAAATAAAAGCCCGGAAAACAGATGAGCAGATCGAGCTACCCGTGC
>NZ_JBTSLF010000043.1:0-17593 GCF_054640775.1 Candidatus Aquicultor sp.
AAACGGCCTGCGCGTAACCGATAAGGAAACGATCGACGTGGTTAAGATGGTCCTTGTCGGCAAGATCAACAAGGAGATCGTCTCGCTCATCAACCGTCATGGCAAACTTGCGGTCGGCCTGAGCGGTGATGACGGCAACATGATCGTTGCGAAGAAAAAGCAGATGACCGATGTCGACCTCGGCTATGTGGGAGAGGTCACCAAAATCAACAAGGAAGTGCTCGAGAACCTGGTCGAGGACGATTTTATCCCTGTTGTGGCTACCGTCGGGGTAGGCGAGGATGGTATGAGCTATAATATTAACGCCGACAAAGTCGCTGGTGAGATAGCCGCGGCACTTGAAGCGGATAAAATCATCTTCTTGACGGATGTCGACGGTCTCTATCGAGACTTTGAGGATAAAGAATCACTGATTTCTGAGCTTACGCTCGACGAATGCGAGCACAAACTCGCCAACGACGAGATAAGTTCGGGCATGTTGCCAAAGGTCGAAGGGTGCGTAACCGCGATTAAATCTGGGGTCAAGCGGGCGCACATCCTTAACGGTATGGTTCCGCACGCACTCCTGCTCGAGATATTCACCGACCAGGGCGTCGGAACAATGATTAGTAAGTAGTTTAGACGCGAAAGGCATAGCGATGGACTTAAATGAACTTAAAGATTTTGATGATACATATCATATGAGCACGTACGGGCGGTTGCCGATTGTTTTTGTCAAAGGCAAGGGTGCTAAGCTGTGGGATGATAACGGGAAAGAATACCTCGACCTCTTATGCGGTATCGGTGTGACCAACGTCGGTCACTGTCATCCCAAGGTCGTAGGCGCGATAAAAGACCAGGTCGAGATGCTCATGCATGTTTCCAACCTCTACTATACCGAGCCGCAGGCAAAGCTTGCTAAAAAGATAGCCGAGATATCCTTCGGTGATAAATGCTTCTTTGCGAATAGCGGCGCTGAGGCCAATGAAGGCGCTATAAAGATTGCACGGCGTTACGCAAAAACCAAAGGTAAGGATGCCTATGAGATTATTACCGCGCTTCGTTCGTTTCACGGCCGCACCATGAAAACCCTGGCCGCAACCGGTCAGCCGGATAAGCAAAAGCCGTTCGAGCCGATGCCGCCCGGTTTTAAGCATGTGCCGCTCAACGATTTCGAAGCGCTTAAAAACGAGGTAAGCGACAAAACATGCGCGGTCATGCTCGAGGTCATCCAGGGTGAGGGCGGTGTCTACCCGTGCGACCATGATTACCTGAAGCAGGTGCGGGCTCTCTGCGACGAGCGCGATCTCCTTTTAATATTCGACGAGGTCCAAACGGGAATGGGGCGGACCGGTACGATGTTCGCTTACCAGGCCACAGGTGTCGTCCCCGATGTGATGACCCTAGCGAAAGGCATAGGAAGCGGCCTTCCTATCGGTGTTCTGGTAGCAAGCGAAAAGGCCTCGGTGTTTAAGCCGGGCGAGCACGGCTCGACATTCGGCGGCGGCCCCGTTGTTTGCGCGGGCGCGCTGGCGACCATTAACGTCATCGAAGACGAGAACCTTGTCGAGAACAGCAACAAGGTCGGAGCGTATTTCAAGAACAAGCTTGAAGCCCTCAAAACCAAGACGGACCTAGTGAAAGAAGTCCGGGGCGCGGGTCTGATGCTTGCGATAGAATTAAACGGGGAACAGGCGCGAAACATCATGCTTGACCTTTTAAAAGAGGGCATAGTTGCAAATAATATAGGCAATACTATAATTAGGTTCTTACCGCCGCTTTGCTTAACCGAAGCCGAAGTCGATACGGCTGTGGCTGCGATAGAACGGTTGGTACTTGAGCATTCAGTCGTATAGACTGATGATATATTGGGATTTCGAGATTGTAGGAGTCGAAAATGGCGAGTCTAACAGGGAGAAACATCCTATCGCTTAAAAACTACAGCCAGGATGAGATATACCAGCTGCTGGCAAAAGCGATGGAGCTGAAACGGCTGCAGAAAAGAAACGAGCCGTACCGCATACTTGAGGGAAAAACCATAGCCATGATATTCCATAAGCCGTCCAGCCGCACGAGGATATCGTTCGAGACGGCCGCCTCCCATTTAGGCGCGCACCCGATATTCTTGCGCGATGACGAGGTAAAACTCGGCGAGCGCGAACCCATCAAAGATATGGGCAGAGTGCTCTCGGGCTACGTTGATGCCGCCGTAATACGGACGTTTAAGCAAAGCGATGTCGAGGAGCTTGCCCAATATTCCACGATGCCGGTAATAAATGCATTAACGGATGATTACCATCCGATGCAATCGCTGGCGGATCTCATGACCATCCTTGAGAGCAAAGACCGGCTCGCCGGCTTGAAACTCGCCTATATCGGAGACGGCAACAACGTGGCGAACTCGCTCATGATTGTCGCCGGTAAACTCGGGATAAATATGGCCGTAGGGTGTCCAAAGGGATACGAGCCCGACCCCGAGGTGGTTCAGTTTGCGACCGGGTCCATACGCAACATGAACCACGCGATAACGGTAACAAACGACCCGCTTGAAGCCGCAAAGGACGCAGACGTTATCTATACGGATGTATGGACCAGCATGGGACAGGAAGCAGAGCGCGAAGAGCGCTTGAAAATATTTAAATCTTACCAGGTAAACAGCGAGCTTATGGGGGCCGCGAAGCCCTCCGCGATATTCCTGCACTGCCTACCAGCCCACCGGGGCGAGGAGGTAACGGATGAGGTAATTGAGAGCAAACAATCCCTTGTCTTTGAGCAGGCAGAAAATCGCTTGCATACGGCAAAAGCGGCGCTCGCTTTACTCGTCAGGTAATAGATTCGGTGGTTATTAAATGAGAATAAAACACGAGAGACTCAACGCGATTAAACACATTATCGAGACGATGAACATATCGACTCAAGAAGAGTTGATATCTGAGCTTGAAAAGCAAGGCTACGATGTTACCCAGGCTACGGTCTCGCGAGACATAAGCGACCTGGGGCTGCAAAAAGTAAAAGTAATCAAAGGAAAATCCGCGGTAGCCACGGGAAAGCAGATCTATTCGCTGCCCGAGATAGAGCGCCTGCGCTCGACGCTCAATGAGTTTATGGTATCGATCGACCAGGCGGAAAATCTAGTAGTTGTAAAGACCCACCCAGGCACTGCGCAGGCGGTGGCCTCGGCGGTTGATACGGTAAAGTGGAAGGACGTTCTCGGCACCGTCGGGGGAGACGACACAATTCTTATTATTACCCGCACCAATGTCGTGGCTGATTTTATCATCGAGCGCCTTTCAAAATTGCGTGAAG
This sequence comes from Candidatus Aquicultor sp., assembly GCF_054640775.1. Taxonomy (NCBI): domain Bacteria; kingdom Bacillati; phylum Actinomycetota; class Candidatus Aquicultoria; order Candidatus Aquicultorales; family Candidatus Aquicultoraceae; genus Candidatus Aquicultor; species Candidatus Aquicultor sp. The sequence goes on from NZ_JBTSLF010000043.1 coordinate 3,286, forward strand.
AAAAAACGCTCTAGGAGCATTGGATACAAGTAGGAGGAGTTTGTGGGACAGGTTGGAAGCATACGGGAGCCAAAAGATAGAGTTGTTTTGGCCTACTCCGGGGGACTCGATACCTCGGTTGCCATAAAATGGCTGCAGGAAAACTATGATTTAGAGGTAATCGCGGTTGCGGTCGATGTCGGCCAGGGGGGCGACCTCGATGCCATTAAAGAAAAGGCGCTTAAAATCGGCGCCGTTCATTCCGAAATGGTGGATGCGAAAAAGGCCTTCGCCGAGAAGTTCATCGCACCCGCACTCAAAGCGAACGCCCTCTATGAGAAGAAATATCCGCTGGCCACGTCGTTATCGAGGCCGCTCATCGCAAAAATATTGATTGAAGTTGCCGAGGGAACCGGGGCTGTTTACGCGGCGCACGGCTGTACCGGCAAGGGCAATGACCAGGTGCGTTTCGAAGTAACGATGCGCGCGCTTAACCCGGATATCACGATCATCGCACCCGCGCGCGAATGGGATTTCACTCGCGAGTCCGCAATCGAATACGCCCAGAAGCATAATATCCCGATCCCGATTACCAAAAAGAGCCCTTACAGCATCGACGAGAATGTCTGGGGTAAATCGATCGAGTGCGGAATCCTCGAAGACCCATGGATAGAACCGCCGGCGGACGCATTTACTATGACCGTCGACCCGATGCAAGCCCCCGACGAGCCGACCTATGTCGAGATAGAGTTCGAACAGGGCGTGCCGATAGCGATAGACGGCCAGAGGATGGACTTCTTACACCTCATCGAGAAGGTTAACCAAATCGCCGGCTCGAACGGGTTCGGGCGCATCGACAAGGTGGAAAACCGGCTTGTCGGCATCAAATCCCGCGAGATTTACGAGGCCCCGGCCGCGCTAACGCTCATCATGGCGCACCGCGAGCTTGAGGATATGACGCTTCCTCGTGATCTCATGCACTTTAAATACGGCATCGAGGAAAAATACGCCGACCTTATCTACGATGGTCTCTGGTTCGGCCCGCTTCGCGAATCGCTCGACGCCTTTATAAACGAAACGCAAAAAGTAGTAAACGGAACTATCCGTATGAAACTTTACAAGGGTTCATGCCAGGTAGTAGGCCGCACGTCGCCAAATTCACTCTACGACCGCTCGCTCGCAACATACGAAGCCGGCGACACCTTCTCCCATAAAGCCGCCGAAGGCTTCAACAAAATCTTCGGCCTTAGCCTTGAGACCTGGGGAAGGAAATATAGGAAATAGGCAGTAGGGAGTATGCAGTAAGCAGTATGTAGGTCTAGCGTGGGTTTTAAAGAGGAGAGTGCTGTTAAGGCGTCATTCTGAGGCTGGAAGCCGAAGAATCTAGATACTCTAAACCATTGGTTATAGTTAACCGACTATGATATCAACAATAATCGCAAAAGCGATGTAATAAAGCACTAATAATACAGCCGTAAAAGGAGGAGTAATAATGAAACTCTGGTCCGGGAGGTTTTCGAAAAGTACAGATAGCTTCGTTGATGAGTTCAACGCATCGCTGCCTGTCGACAAGCACCTTTATAAGCAGGATATAGAGGGTAGCATCGCCCACGCCAAAATGCTTGCCAAAACCGGCATTATTGCCGATGAAGAGGCCTCCCAGATAGTAACGGGCCTGGAGTCTATCCTTAAAGAAATCGAAGCCGGCTCGTTTACCTTCGATATCGCCGATGAGGACATCCATATGAGCATCGAGCGGGCGCTCACCGAGAAAATCGGCTTCGTGGGCGGAAAGCTCCACACCGCCCGCAGCCGCAACGACCAGGTCGCCCTCGATACCAGGATGTTTCTAAAAGACGCAATCCTTGAAGTCGGCCAGGAGGTCCTCGCCCTACAAGAGGAGCTGGTTAAGACCGCTAAACGTGAAATGGAAACCGTGTTGCCCGGCTATACGCATCTCCAGCGGGCGCAACCAGTGCTGCTCTCACACCATATGATGGCCTATTTCTGGATGCTTCGTCGTGACTTCATGCGCCTGAAAGGTTGTTTCAAGCGCGCCGACGTAATGCCGCTCGGCGCGGCAGCACTTGCCGGCACCACATACCCAATAGATATGGAGTTCGTGGCAGAAGAACTCGGCTTCTCAAAAATCAGCAACAACAGCCTCGATGCGGTTTCCGACCGCGACTTTATAATAGAGTTCCAGGCGGCGGCCTCGATGATAATGATGCACTTAAGCCGCCTCGCCGAAGAGCTTATTATATGGTCGTCCGCCGAGTTCAGCTTCATCGAACTCGACGACGCCTACACGACCGGCAGCAGCATCATGCCCCAGAAGAAAAACGCCGACGTCGCCGAGCTGATCCGCGGCAAAACCGGCCGCGTCTACGGCAACCTGCTGCAGATGCTAACGACGATGAAGGGCCTGCCGCTCGCATACAACAAAGACATGCAAGAAGACAAAGAAGGCATGCTCGACTCCATAACGACAATTAAAAACTCGCTCTTCGGCATGAAGGGCATGATATCCACGATGAACATCCACTCAGAAATCATGCGCCAATCCGCCGAAGGCGGCTTCACCAACGCCACCGAACTTGCGGATTACCTGGTCGGCAAGGGAGTTCCGTTCCGCGACGCCCACCGCATCTCCGGAAACATGGTCCGCAAAGCCATCGAAGAAGGCTGCTGGCTCACCGACTTCTCCCTAGAAGAATTCCAGGCCGAAAGCCCCTTAATCGACGACGATGTCTACGACGCACTCGACATCCAAAACGCCGTAAAACGCCGCGACGTCCGGGGCGGCACCGCCCCCAACCGCGTCCAAGAGCAAATCGACAAAGCCGAAAAGATGATCGAAAAAGAACTCGAGTGGTTAAACGAGCGGGGCTAGAAGGGCGGTTTTATGCGCAAAAAGACTATACTCGCCCCATGCATAGCTGCCATATGTCTATCCTTCTTATTGATGTCATGCAGATCAGGTTCTCCGGTAAGCCAAAGTCAAAGCAATACCAACGGGACATCAGCTAATCATCAAAATGCAGCCGGCACAACTAAAACTAGCGCAAGCTCAACTGTAAATATTCGTTCTTCTGTCAAAGCTTTCATTGATAGACTCTCCAAAAGCACCATAACCGATATTGGTCACACGACTAGAGGCCTTAGTGAACCGGCAATTCGCTTACCTGAAGAACCGATGCCTTTTTCGGCAGGAAGGTTCGCGGTTTCCTTTGACGAGAACGGTGTGGTACGTGTTATCATCTGTCAAACAGAAGAAGTAGTTGGTCATCTAAACCAGGTTATTCCCGGCAAGACAGTTATAGGCGGATACGTGCAGCTTCTTGATAATCCCTCTGATGTTTTTGGGCCAGGCCCAAAGCTAAATTCTGCAGAACTCGACTATTTAATCGAAACCTTGTATAAGAAATTCAGGGCGCCCCTAGAAGACGAGCAACACTATTTTTTAAATAGCACAAAAGACTTTGTTCTTGCTATAAAATTCAACGGTAAACCAGGGATAGAAGAATATCACAAGAAGCTCGTGCACAGCTTACTGAAATAACACCGACCACAACCTCGTTTGTAATGCTACTGTGTAACTATTGCTTAGTCCGATGATTACAGTATAAGCTATAAGTTAATCTGACCTAGGAGATACAGGGCATGGCTAGCAACCCCGATCAAATTATCATCATGTTTTTTGGCGCTCCGCTAGCGCTGATACCGGCAATAATAATAGTCAAGCTGACGCAAAAAACATCGGCAAAAAAGCTTTATTATGCTACAAACATTGCTTTTGTCGTAGTATCTATCGGTCTCGGGCTCAATCTGCTCTCACGCCTTGCCAGCGGGCAAATAAACATGCAACGGGTAACATCTTGGAAAATCTGGCTGGTTATTATCCTCGGTGCGGTCATCTCTTTAATAGCGCTTGTTGATGCTATTAATGGCATAAAAGAGTATCGACGAGGACGCAGCTAGTGGGTTTAATAAGGCTTCAGGTTGGTATTTTGTTCTCTGTATCTCATTTGAAAGCCCTTGAGGACTGGGATATTTACCTCTAGAACTTCAACTAGACCTAAGTTCGAATCCGATCCGGGGAACATCTTGCAAGGTGCCGGTACTACTCATACGCTTTTCTTGAGCCATCTTTTTTCTCCTTAGGTTGTGTGGTTACTTCCTATTGTTGAGGAACGATGGCTCGCTTTTCAACTTATGCCTTTTTACAGAAGTTTAGGGGCTTGATCAGTACAGGCTGTTATCATTCAAAGATTGAGTATCAAATTTCATTTACTAAGGAGGTGAGTGATTAGAAATACGTCGCCAAGGGTACCATTTGAGCGCTAAATTGATAAGGAGAAGTGGTTATGTTAAGAAAGTGTTTAAAGTTATTCATTAACATTAGTATTGTAGTGGCGATGGTTTTTGCGGGATCGGTAGGTGCTTATGCTGCGGTATATAATCCTCCGTGGGCACACCTGATTAACATACCGGAGACGGATTATTTTCGCACAGCAGAACCGTGGGTTGATCAAATGGGCTATGATGGTTATGCACCACAAAATTTATCATCGGGTTCGTCGTATAACTACTGGAAAAGTGATGCTATCTTTTCGTTTTGCGGTCATGCTCTTGCGGATTCTAGTAATGGAGGCGCTACCGGTGGAGGTCTCTACTTTGCTAACAACGGTTGGGTTCTTGCTGAAGACAAAACAAATCCCAGTCGAGCAAATGCTGATCCAACTTACTTAATAAAAAACTTCGGGTCTGCTGATATAAACGATACCCTCGTTGTGTTGCTCATAGGATGTGGTACTGGTAATACGGGTCCACGGTACGGGAATCTGCTTGACTGGGCTCGGTCTAAGGGAAGCGATTGTGCGATTGGGTGGACCAATAATTTAAATGACAAGGCTGCCTCAGTATTTGGTATGGGTTTCTATAGAGGTGCCAGATATAACAACTATGCTATTGATAACCCGCTTGGTTATAATAGCGGTCAAGATACTGACCTTATGCAATACGCCTATAATTATATGGTGCAAAATGCAGCTGCGTTAAATTACTCTGTAGATACAAGATTACAGAGCTGGGTAACAAAAGGCCAATATGGGCAGTGCTTACAACCTGCGCGTTACGGGACTCCGTAGTAAAGACCGTATAATTGATGTAGTTAGTTAAGTGAACAACCTGTCTGGAGGTAGACATGTCAAATTTAAGTAAGACTAAGATAACAATCATTGCAATAGGCGTGCTCAGTATTCTTGGTGCAATAGCGGTTAGTGCAATAGGATTAGTCCCACAGCAAGAGCTTTCTTCTGAGCAAGCAACTGATGCTGTCAAGAGTTTTGCTGAGGTCAACGGTGTTAAAAGTGTTGTAAAAGATGAGTTAGCTGGAAAACGCTCGGTATATGAAGTGCAGACCTTAGATAATAGGATTTTTTGGGTGGATGCTAAGAGTGGCAAGGTAACTGGGGCGATGGGCAAATTAGGTGAGCAGCCTGTGAATTCGAACGAGTTGCCTTTAACCAAAGAAACTGCCTTAAGAAGAGCAGAAACCTTTATCAAGTCTAAATATGATCGCTTTAGCGAACTAACGTTAGTTGACCAGTATGTTGGGCCTGGTGATTCTATTACGTTCGGTTGGGTAAAAATCGATGAGAATGGTGCGAGGCTGCCAAGGTGGGCTAGTATCTCCGTAGATTTAAAGACTGGGCGACTTGGTAGTTATTCATCAAGAGATGATGAAACAGTTATCTCTACCAAACCCCAAATTACTAAGGATCAAGCGTTAAGTACTGCTCAATCAAAATTATCGGATAGTGGCGATATCAAGAAGAGTGAGCTTACCGTTATGAAGGATCACAGTGGTCAACAAAGGCTTGTATGGGTAGTGTCATATAGCCTGCATGTGAAAGATCCTGGAGATAGTGGCCTTGTTGCAATTGGTGAAGATCAAATGTGCATTGATGCTAATACGGGTGAAGACGTAACTAGTAGTTTTAGATAATAACGAAAGGTAGAGATGTAACGATGTCTACCTTTAAAGTGGACAACTATTGTAGATTATATCTCTAAAATTCTGAAAAAGACTTAGAAATCGATACCGCAATATGGGTGCAATCGCGCCCATATTGCGGTATACGAATCTCTTCAGCTAAGCAATCAAACTGGCAATATCTGTTAGAAGTTTGAATAAGCGCGAATCCGGGGAGCCAAATAAACGGCTTAAGAGAGCCGTTTTCTTGTTTAATACCATGTTTTCAGGTAATATAGCGAGCTATAGAAGAATACTGTTCGGGAGCTGCTGCTTGGTGGCTGAGAGGTGAAGCGATAACTTCACGACCGTTTGAACCTGATGAGCTCTAGAGCTATTCTGGATAATTCCAGCGAAGGGAACCAACCTGTGTTTAAGGCACAGCAGCCGTACCTTTACTGGTACGGTTTTTTAATTGGCAAGTTATAGGATCAAATTAAATGTGAAGGTAAGCACACGAAAGGATCAGTATGAGGCAACGAATCGAAGAATTTGAAAGCGATTTTCAGAGGATTAGACAAGAAAGACCCCTTATCCATCAGATAACCAATTTTGTAGTGCAGAACGAGACCGCCAATATTACATTGTGCGTCGGGGCTCTTCCTGTCATGGCCTGGGAGCAGGAAGAGGTTGCCGAAATGGTTACTCATGCAGGAGCGCTGCTTCTTAACGTGGGTAATATCGGTTGGGCAGACTTAATGATCGTGGCTGCAAAACGGGCGAATGAGCTTGGCATCCCGGTCGTGTTAGATCCTGTTGGAGCGGGCGCAACCAAGCCGAGGACGGATGCGATCAAGCGCATTATCAACGAGGCTCAAATCTCTATTATTAGGGGTAATAGCGCTGAGATCGGGGTTCTTGCTGGCGTTGGTGGGCAGATCAAGGGTGTTGAGGCCGTGGGTGAAAGCGAGGGCATCCTTGAGGCGGCGAAAGATCTTGCGAGGCGCGAGGGTATGGTTGTTAGTGTAACCGGTGCTGAGGATATCGTCACTGATGGGGAGCGGGTGGCGCTCATAAGAAACGGTCACCCATTGATGGCAACGGTTACCGGTACCGGTTGCATGTCGACCACTGTAACCGCTTCGTTTGCAGCGGTGCAGAAAGATTATTTCCGGGCTGCGGCTGGCGCACTTGTTTGTTATGGGCTTGCAGGCGAGAAAGCTGCAGCTATCTCGGGGGACAGACCGGGCTCATTTCACGTTGCGCTCTATGATTCTATCTATTCGTTAACCGATGACGATATTGCAGGGGGTGCGAAAATTGACTTCACAGTTTCGCTCAGCGCTTAAGGACAACCTTGGTCTTTATGTTATAACGACAGAGGCTCATGGAAGAAGCCATATCGATATTGCAGAAGCTGCGATCGCCGGCGGGGCATCATTTATTCAGTATCGAGATAAGCGCTCCACAAATCGTGAGCTATATGAGATTGCTAAGCAGCTGCGAGTGCTTACAAGGCAAGCGGGTGTAAAGTTTATCATCAACGATCGCACTGACCTGGCTCTAGCTGTAGATGCGGATGGTGTGCACCTTGGAGACGATGATTTCCCATATGAGGTGACGAGGGAGATGCTTGGGCAGAATCGTATAATCGGTATCTCGACGACCTGTATAGAAGAGGCTATGGCGGCTCAAGAAATTGGCGCCGATTATATCGGCGTGGGGCCAGTGTATGACACGACAAGCAAGGCCTGTGCAGTTGGGCCAATAGGCATCGACGGCGTGTGGGGAATACGAGAAGCAGTTAGCTTACCGATGGTTGCAATCGGCGGCATCTCGGTGGATACGTGCGGCACCGTTATGCGGGCACAACCTGATGGAATTGCGGTAATATCAGCCGTTTCGTCAGCCGATAATATGGTTGCTGCTACCAGGACGCTAAGCGGAATTGTTAGGTCATCGATGTTGACCTAGTCTGATCCCTAACCGCTTTGTGGAGCGGTTATTCTGCTATTTTGTGTAGTGTGATGACATCTTGTTATGGGTATGTGGTAAATGGAGGATCGATATCTTATCATGTCGCGAGTGATTTCGTGTTGCGCTCAGCAAAAAAGGAGGTAGCATGGCCGAGTCTATTGTTATTATCGACAGCTCTGAGATCCATGAGGGAAAGCTCGAGGAGCTCAAGACAGCCATGGTCGAGTTGGCTGAGTTCGCAGAGGCGAACGAGCCCAACACGATCGCCTACAACGTGTACCTCAACGAGGACGGCACCCAAGTGACCGTCTTCCAGGTTCACCCGGACTCCGCATCGGCGGAGTTCCATATGAAGGTGGCAGGCCCTGCTTTCCGCAAGTTCGCGGAGTTCATCAAGCTGTTGAGAATAGATATCTACGGCAAGCCGAGTCAGGAACTGCTGGAGCGGCTTAAACAGAAGGCCCAGATGCTGGGGAGTGAGACCGCGGTCGTGCACGAACTCCACGCAGGGTTTGCTCGATTCGGAGTCCGTCGAGCGGCCTAACACGGTTTCCAGATAGACAGCGCTTCACGCTGCCGCTCATCAGCTAACGTGCTTTTGCATCTTTTCTAAGAGCTCGTCGAGACGTTCATACGCCTCGTTGATACCTCTTTCTTTTCTGTGCTAATAATGCATCGTATAAAGAGTGCTTAATAAGTTTGAATCAATGCGGGTCCGGGGAGCTACCGGCGATTCAGAACCTATACTACAATAAGGGCACACGGACAGGCTGATTCGGCAAACAGGGTATAAGGGAGCCATCCACTTTCGCCCGCCAAACGGCAAGAAGCTTTTACTGCTACCATGGTATTTAAAGCAGCACAACAGGCGAACTATAATGTGGGATGTAGAGCCGAATTCATATCCCGGGGTGAACTCAAACACTCAGAGTATCATCGATTATACGGTTTCAAACGTAAAGCCCGGTTCGATAATTCTTTTGCACCCTTTCGGCAGCGTGAACAAAAAGACGCGCGAAGCGATTCCCGGGATTATTACTGCCCTTCAAAAACGAGGTCATAAAAGAGTTCAAGCCATGTCGAACGCCGTTCGCGCGATGCATCCGCCGTCCATAGTCTGGGTTGTATAAGTATGTTCTTCCGCCACATGCAGTAGTATATTCCCGAAAAAGGTTTTAGAGGGGGCAGAGAACGTTGCAGCAAACAGCGATTACCCTACGTAAGACCCCCGAGCACGGCAAGAACTTCGTTTACTTGATCGCCGTATTTCCTTGTTAGCCGGGATTTTCCTAAATTGGCTTTTATGATCTTTTTAATATCCGGATCAGGCGCTTGTGCCCATTTCTTAAGGAATGCGAATCCTTCTTCTGGCAGATGTGCGACAAAAACACTGAGTGCATATTGAAGTCCTTTTGACAAAACGGTGAAATCTTCCGACCGGCGGCTCGCTTTATCGGAAGATAGAATATCATTCAGGATATCTTCGCTAATTTTGAGACTAAACCGGGCGATTTCTTTATCCTTAAGAATGGGAGGGTGCGCTAAAGCCGCTATGAGCGCCCGTTTTTCAAAATTATTTGAGCCCTTGTACCACATTGAAAAATAATTCTTTATCGAATTGAAATCTTTCTCGGCAATTCTTTGGAAACCCATCGCCGCGCCTTCTCTGGTTCTCCACCTTGTATCGCTCATCGCTCTCTTGAGCCGGTCCATAATCAAGCTTTTTGTCGTCTCATCGGCGTAACAATAATGTGCACCCAGGGCCAGGATGCCGCAGAACGTCAGATATTCTCGCGGGTTATTGGTCGGCGCTTCATCTGGTGAAATATCCACCCATGTGATCAACAAACCCAAAACATCTTTGCCGATGGATTCTTTTTCAAAATAGTCTGCGAATTTAAAGGCAAGAGTTAGGTTTCCCCTGGGACCTGGCAGGTTGGAATTCGCGCACAAATAATCTTCGATTTCCTTAAACCTTGCCGGAAAATCAAGCAAAGGGATGATGATTTCTAGGACATCATAATTTTCCTTCACGGGAACACCTCCTGTCTATGCTCTCAAATTATAAACCAGCAAACGTTTATTTAAAAATAGAGGCCTTCTAAATGTCAGCATATTTGTTCTAGAAGGCTCGAAAATCGTCCGATCCGGGAAGAAAACGGAGGTCGATCACCCAAAGTTTCACGTCTTGCATGTAGTTATAGCTACTAATATAAGATAATAAAATATCTTGGGGCGTAAGTATTGACAAAGTAGAGATTAGTTAGTTACGATTGTTACATAGTCGTTATTATTACCTGGTTAAAGGTATTATATAGCAGCATACAAACTCTTTAGCACCTCACTCAACGTTTTACGACACAGCACTTTTTGATTCAAATAACGCCGATAGCACTTCATTCACAGGAAGGAGGCACAAAAAGAAAGCGGTCAAACCTTACAGTAATGCACCGTAGCAATGTATCGTAGCAGCGCATTCCACCCTTGTTTCATACACACGCCCGACGGGCGTTGTAGATATATCTTGGTCACATACCGTAAAACCAAAAATGGAGGGATGGCAATGGCAAGAATCGTTATTGTTGGAGGCGGAAGTGCGGGTATTATGTCCGCAGCCAGGCTCAGAAATGAGCTGTCGATGAGCGAGGCCGAAATCACGATTGTCGATGTTAGCGACAAGCACTACTATCAACCGGCCTACACGCTCCTGGTATTCGGGTTGGACGAGCCCGATAACCTCGTAAGGCCGATGGAGAAGGTGGTGCCTGCAGGTTGCACCTTCGTCCATGATGAAGTCGTCTCGGTAAATCCTGACAGCCAATACGTTGAGACGGCAAAAGGCAGAAAGCTCGAGTACGATTATCTCATCATGGCATCGGGCGCAAAGCTTAACTGGGACGAGATCGTCGGCCTGAAAGAGAATCTGGGCAAGGATGGGGTCCATACGTTCTACAGTCTTGATGGCGCTATGGAAGCCAAAAAGGCAATCGAGGAATTCGAGGGCGGTAACTTTGTCGTGGTCCAGCCGCCGATGCCGTTTAAGTGCCCGGGCGCCCCGATCAAGATGGCGTTGATGGCGGAAGACTTCTTCAGAAGAAAAGGTATTCGCAATAAAACCAACGTTACGCTGACCACAGCCCTACCGGCTGTCTTCACGAGAGAGCCATACGCGACAAAGCTCATCCAGATATTCAAAGACCGAAATATCGACGTTGTCACAGGTTTTAACCCCGGGACGGTCGATGTAAGCAACAAGGTCGTCAAATCTTGGGAGGGTACCGAAGTCAATTACGACATGACGGTCGTCATCCCGCCCCACGAGGGTGAGACGCTTTGTGAGGACAACGCGATTGCGGACGCGAGCAACTTCGTTAAAGCGAATAAGCATACGCTTGTCTGCGAAGGATACGACAACGTCTATGCGGTCGGCGACTGTGCGAACTACCCGACGTCAAAGACGGGAGCGGGCGCGCGCAAGCAGGCCGAAGTAATGGCGCACAACCTCGTTGCGAGAATACGCGGCAAGGAGGGAAATGCCATCTACACCGGTCATATAATATGACCTATCCTTACAAGGTTCGGGAAAGCCTTGTTTGCAGAGTTTGATTACGATAAGTCGATCTCCCCGGCAGAAGAGATGTACTCAAGCTGGGTCATGAAAGTCTACATGCTGAGGCCGCTATACTGGAGCTTAATGCTCAGAGGGAGGCTCTAGAGTGAGATGGCTGAGAACTTAATCGAAGAAGAGGAGTTCATGTTAAGTGATGATGCCGTTGCGGTCATCAACAAAGACCTGGTCTCTTTTATGGAAACGCTAAAAGATATGATTGGCCAGCTCGAACCACAGGTGAAAGCCCTTACCAAAGAGCTATCGCCGAAGCTGAACGTGATTAAGGCCAATTTGGACAAAGACGAGACGTTCGTGCTGGCGGAGCGGCTCTCGGGTAATACCGGCATGTTGTTAGAAATGCTCTCGCTTCTCGAAGGCCTGGATGACCTTCGAAGACAGCTCGAGCCGCAACTAAAAGCGCTTGTGCACGAGGTCGGGCCGCAGATGAATGCGATAAAAGCGAACCTCGACCGCGATGAGACGCTGGTACTGCTCGAACGCCTGTCGGCAAACACGGGGACGCTGTTAGAGCTTATCGGCTACCTCGAGGCGTTTAAAGATATGGCGTCTCAGTTCGAGCCGCAGCTTAAAGGGCTCGCGCATGAACTCAGCCCGAGGATTAACGCCATTAAGACGAATCTCGACCGGGACGAGACGTTTTTGCTCATCGAGAGACTCACGGCGAATACAGGAACGGTTCTCGAGTTGGTAACATACCTCGAGGCGATGACCGATCTAAAAAACCAAATCGAGCCGCAGCTTAAGGCGATGATGAAAGAGATGTCGCCCGCGGTCACATCCATTCGCACATTTATCGAGAACGAGCGAACCATCGAGTTCGCAAAGCGCGGCTTCAACGTTGTGCAGGGATTCGTCGAGGATGATGAGGTGTTGAACCTTGTCGAACGTATGCCGAATCTAAAAGCCCCGTTTATGAAATTCATGGATTGCATGTGCACGCGGGTAGGTGGGTGCGAGGATGGCCCAACGGTCGCCGAGTCGTCGATCGAGTCGCTCCTGAAACTGACCGAGATTGCCAGCACGCCTGTCGTTCAGAATCTGGTTGCGACGACCGCCGGCGCCCTTCAAGAGGCGGGCGAGGCGCAGATAAAACCCGTTTCGCCGATGGGGATGTTATCGATGCTCAGAGACAAAGATGTGCAGAGAGCCACAGGATTCTTGTTCTATTTTCTGAAGAAGCTTGGCCAAGGGTTGAACGCGGCACCTTCTGCGGCGCCGCCAAGCCCGGCGCCCCCGGCGTCACCGGAAAGCTAATTATCAGTTGGGATGGGGTCAGGAGCTTAGTGCGGACACTGTTCTCGAACAAGAATGAGTGGTTGCCATCTCGTCTCGTGACCAAAGATCACCGACAAAAGCTCTAGCTTGTAACTGTAAACTGAACAGTGCCTGGCGCACCTTGACCCCCTCCTTTTTCTCCGAAGAAGAGTGGGAGGGGGTTTTATTATTCCTGCTACCGAGACGAACAACTTCTCGAAAGAACCAAAAAGCCGCAAAAAGAGCCAATGGTAAAGGCTACAGGATTCTTACAAGCTTAACCGAAGCGCCCCAAATAGCTGTGGCCAGGAGCATGCAAACTGGTAGCCAACCGATAAGCCTTGCAATGTAAGGATTCTTTTTTATAAAAGACAGTGTTTTGCCGGCAGTCGGTTTTTTCGTGATTGCTGATGTCGTCTCGGCCGTTTTAGTGTCGGCCGTCGAGAGGGCGCCAGGTTTGCCCGGGGTATGTGTTGCGTTAGATGACGGGTGGGTTGTTGATTGCATCTGCATAACCAGCTCGTCGGCTTCCTTGATAGCGGATAACTCGGCCTGATCGGTTACGGTTTCTGTGGTGCCAGAAGCGCCGGTAACTTTTACGGGCACAGCGCCAGTTATATTCTGCAGGGGTGACACTACGGAAATTACAGGTAAATCTCCCATATTGCTGGGAGGGTTAAGCGACCCATAACCGGAAGAAGGATCGAAGGGAAGGAATACCGGGGGGTCTAGGACCGGCAAGAAAGGTACGGTGGCTGTAGAATCATCAGCCGTGCCGGTTGTGACAGGTGAGGGGGTCGGCTCCGCATCCGGAGACATTTTCTTGGCGATTCCCGGTGGATATTCAGGCCCGTGGGAAGAGCCGGCTGAATCATGATTTTCTGGGCGGTCAAATATATCGACGACCTTTGACCATACGGATTCAAGCACGCCGGGTGCTGTGTTTTCAACATCCGGTTTATCCGCAGGCTTTTTTGCCAGAGCCGTTGCGGGTGAGAGCACTACTATACAAATGACGAGCAAGAGGAGAATTTTAAGTTTCTTGCCGCCGAAAAGCCATGATAATCCGTGCATAGTTTTTGCTTAACACTTCCTACCCTAAGAATTCCGGCCGCTAAAACAATTAAGTCGGATATCGTCTGCCAGATGAGACGGGAAGCAGAGACTAAGCAGCTGTAATATGTGCTGGTAATTGGGTAGTAATAGTGGTGTATGAGCGCTTGGATTAATGTGTTAGTTTGTGATGCGGTTAAACTGTTGAGATTGAAATTAGAATCGTGCTTCTGCAAGCATTATAAGCTTTATGTAACTACTAGGCAACTGCTCAAGTAGTTTACCGTTTTTACCTAGTAACGTCTGATGCGAATTGTTTTAGCAAATAATGGCAGAAATAAGAAAGAAGGTGTACCTTGATACAAAAAACTAACCCTGGAGAGGTAAGTAATGTATCAAAAGTTAGACACCTTCTTTACGGCATTATACGTCATAGT
>NZ_JBTSLF010000044.1:0-17121 GCF_054640775.1 Candidatus Aquicultor sp.
ACAGAACGCTATCGCCGTTAGCCTAATATTGCCTTAGAAGCAGTTGGCGAATGCGGTTACATATAGTTTCGCCTTTCTTCCGCTTCTGTCCGGATAGCTTTATCGTACCGAAGCCTGAAGATCGTGAGCGAGGAGGTTCAATTACTCCCAGGTTATTGCGGTTCTGTTGTAAAGCGTTATATGCTTATAAAGTTGATTCGGTTTTATCACTATGGAGGTTGTAATGGGGAAGTATTTTAAACAAGCTGTTATCTTTATTGCTATTTTCGGGGTAATTGTCGTTGCGCTCATCTATTTTAATAAGGCAAAAGACACGTCCACGCAAACCGCCGGAGTTGATTATTATTCAAATGGGGCGGCGACGTCGGAAGCGGTTCAGCAAAACGATCCGCCTTCAACAAATGCGCCATCGACCAGCACAACAGTTGCCGGCACAGTTCCGGTAACCGATAAGACGCATGCGATTATCGAAACAAATAAGGGCAAGATCGTTTTTAGCTTCTATCCGAACAAAGCGCCGAACACAGTTCAGAATTTCATAAAGCTGGCAAACTCAGGGTATTACAACGGGATTAAATGGCACAGGGTCGTGCCGGGATTCGTTATTCAAGGCGGCGACCCCTTAAGCAAAGACAATGATCCGAATAACGATGGATCCGGCGGGCCGGGATACACGGTTAAAGCGGAGTTTAATGATTTACAGCACGTGGTGGGCACCGTGGCCATGGCGCGCTCCGACGATCCCGATAGCGCCGGCAGCCAGTTCTACATCTGCCTGGGCACCCTGCCCGATCTCGACGGCAAATATACCATATTCGGCCAGGTAACAGAGGGTATGGACGTTGTGAATAGTATCCAGGTGGGCGATATCATGAAACAGGTTTATATCGAGGAAAAGAAATAGAAGGGAGAGGTGGGCGATGAAGAGGGTTTTGGCGGTGATGGTTTGGATGCTCGTCATCGCCTCAGCCGGTTTGTTCGCAGAAACTCTCCCCATGGTACGCCGGCTTCCGAAGGAACCACGTGTCTCACTTGACGGCATCACCACCATCACCGATGCCGTCAGCGCATGTAAGCAGTCCGGCTTTGAGGGGTGGGACCTTATAGGATATGCGCAGAATATCGTGGCGCGAAAGATGAGATACTCGCGCCTTAACCCCTGGGACTCCCCATCCCGGGCGTTTGAGCGGGGAATGGGTTATTGCCTGCAGGCGACGCTCGCCCTTAAAGAAATCTACGACAGGCTTGGGATAGAATCCAGGCTGGTGTATGCCGATAAGTGCAAGTTTCCCGGCTCAAAAGTCGACGGCATGTGGCAGGACGAGCACTTTAGCACGCACGCGTGGTTGAGGATATCTCTGGATGGGACGGAGCTGGACGTCGATCCCGCCAGCAGGAGAAATACTCCGGGCCGGGTAAACTTTGAGCGACATTCCGATGTGCGACGGCTTCACATATTTAAGCAACCGGTTATTCGCCTACGGGGTCTGGTCGGAAACATCAAAATCGACCGGGAGCTCAGGGCAAGCAAAAGCGGTCTTTAAAACCGCCCCCAACAGGAGATTCTATGGCAGGAACTTTACCGGGTCTTGCGGATTTCCATTCACCCGTATCTCAAAATGCAGGTGCGGGCCGGTCGAGAGGCCGGTTGAGCCGGAGTGCGAGATAACCTGTCCTTGCTCTACAGTCTGCCCGACGTTCACATCTAGCTTGGAATTGTGCCCGTAAAGCGTCGACATACCGCCGCCGTGATCGATGACCACTACGTTTCCATAACCGCCCATCCATCCAGCAATGATGACCTTACCGCTCTTTGCCGCGTGCACGGGCGTTCCCGATCCGACACCCAGGTCTATGCCGGTGTGCATCCGTGAATATTTAAGAACCGGATGGTAACGCCAACCGAACGGTGATGTTATACGAGCATGGACGGGCCAGATAAATCCCTTGGGGGATGACCGCTCAGAGGAGACCGAATTGGAGCTTCTGCCGGAGCTATTGTTGCTCTGAAGCCCCAGTTTTTGCGCTTGCTGGCGCTGTTGCTCAAGCTCCTGCACCTGAATCGTCCGGATTTGGTCGGCAATCATATCAGAGGAGGCTTGGAGCATGCTCTCGGCCTCTCCAAGCTGGACTTTCTCCCGCTGTGCCTGTGCGAGGAGCGATTGCTGGGTGCTTTGCTCGACCTGCAGCGCTTGCCGCTTTGCAATGATTTCACCCTGAACTGCTTTAATGCGGTTCTCGTCGTTCACAATTGCAAGGTGCTTGCCGACAATCGTCCTTTGCTCGTTTTCTACCTGAGTGATCTTATCCGCAGTATGTTTCGAGAGCGTTTGCATGTCGGCCATGAGTTTGCCGTCGTTTTCGGTGATGATCGTAACGAGCTTGACCCGCCCTACCAGGTCTTTAAAGTTTTCCGACCCCAAGAGGAACGCGATGACATTCGGGCCGCCGTTCTTGTAGGTTAAAACCAGCCGCGCATTAAACGCCTCACGTCTCTTAGCGAGCTTTTCTTGGGTTGCAACGAGTTCTGTCTGGGCTGCGGTGAGTTCGTTTTGCGCCTGTTTGAGTTGTGCTTCGGTTATTTGTTTCTTGGTGGCGGTGCTGGTCAATTCGGCCTGCAGACCGCTCAGGTCTTTTTGAAGCTGAACGATTTGCCGGTCGTTTAGCTTGATTTTTTTAAGAATCTCAGCCTGGTGCTTTTTAACGGCATCTTGCAGGACTTTATTGACCTGGATTTGCGTCTGGATGTTCTGAAGCTCACTGCGCTTGTCATCCAATTGGGTCGCGAGAGCCGCCGGAGCCATAAGCGACAGCCCTAGCAAAGCAGCTATTAAAACTCTAACCAGACGAACCTTACTAAAAACTACCATGCAGGATACCCATTTAACCAGCAAAACCAGGGAGGTTCAACCAGCTATCCCGGCATAAAACAGCAGGAAGCGCAATAACCAGGAGGTATAATAATACATTATTATTCGATTACTTGCTTACGAGTAGCGCCTGTTCTGTTACACGGGTGATTATCTACCAGGTGGTTAAGCTCCGGTTCGTGGCAGGGTAAGCGCAGGCTTATGGGCATGCACGGCTTTGTAACTGTTTAGCGAAGAGGCGTGACGGGTATCGCGTGTATGTGGCGAGAGACGGCGAAGTCAGCCGGATACAGCCACCGCTCACGTTTAAAATCCGCGCTCACGCACTTCAAGTGGCAGCCCCAAATGGGGTCGCATGGGCAGAGAGGGCCCTCCCGATATAAGGATACTGAAGGGTTAAACCTGGTAAAACCTGGGTAAATATATCGTGTAGGAGGTGGGGATAATGGCAACGAGGGAGAGAGCTCCACTGTGGACCATCATCTATGTCGTGCTTGCTGTAGCGATTATCTTGGCCTTGCTTCAAATCGTAGGAGTGTTCGGACTTACTCCTGTACTCGCAAATATCATTTACCTGTTAGCGATCTTTGCAATCATCGTAACGGTTTTTCATTGGGCCAGACTGATATAATCTAACGCGGCTACTGTGGGAAAACTAGGGGAGGGGGCTACGGTCGCCTCCCCTATCGTTTTGGCACTGAAGGCGCCCTAAACCCATGATCCTGACCGACCCAAGAAAAGGCTCGATGCCTAAAATCTACGTGGTTTGGAATAAATATAACAGAGGATAACAGGGAGGACTATGATCAAGGTAATCATTTTTGACGTTGACGGTACGCTTAGAGCCCCCGAACAGCCGGTTGAGCTGGGAGTAGTCTCGAGGATGCACGGTCTTGTCGAATACGACCTGCAGGTTTCGCTCGTGTCTGGTAAAGGCGCTGTGTACCTTTTTGGCCTCGCCGAGGGCTTAGGCATTCCAAACCCCCTGGTTGGAGGGGAAAACGGCGCGGTCATATTCCGCCCTCAGGAGAAAGTCGAAATCGTCTACCCCGTCTCCGAGGAGGCCCGCAAAAGCCTCGATTACGTTAAAAGCGGCCTCTGGCATCTGTTCAGGGATGATATCTGGTTCCCAACGAATCAAACCGGTGTTACCGCGTTTGTAAAACCGGGCTTATCGGTTGAAGATGTGTACCAGCAGGCGGTCCAATTCGTCAAAGACCACAGGCTTTTTGATCTCTATGTGCTCCCGCACTGGGACGCGGTCGATGTTATGCCGAGGGGCCTGGATAAAGCGGTATTCGTGAGGTACCTCAACAGCATCGGGTATAAGAGCGATGAAATCGTGGCGGTAGGTGATGCGCTAAACGATATCCCGATGCTGCAAATCGCCGGTTACTCAATCACATTTGAAAGCTCTCTTCAGCAGGTAAAAGACTCGGCAGATATCGCCGTTGCCGATATCTATGATGCGTTCGACCTGATAGAGGGCCTTATTGGTACGAAGCACCCGAAAGCTGCATCGTAAACGGTTTACATTGAGCGCTCTCTCATTTTCTTCAGGATTCTGCTACAATCCAGCTATTGGATAGATATGTAGCTATTTATTGGGGAGCAACCGGGTGAGGAACCTTCGTACAACACTGCTAGCGATCATAGTCGGCGTTATTATAGTCGTTATTTCAGGCACGGGGTGTTCTGAAACGTCGGCGCAGCACACTTTCAGGCCGCTTACCAAATCCGAGACCCGGAAATTCATTCAGGATAATGACGTCAACGCGCTTGCGGTCAAAGATTTTAAGGCAGCGACCATAGTTCTCTACGAAGATAACAACGAGCAGGGGAATTACGCGCTGGCGTTTGACGAAAATGGCACATTACGTAAAACACGGTTCAAGCAGAGCGGCGACCCACGCAAAACGCTTGTTTCCATAGACGATGGAATCGATTTCGCAACGATAATCATCAACAACGCGGGGCTGTTGAAAACGGCCTCTAAAGTGACCGTGCGATTTACAAGCGGCAACACCTTGACCGAGCCGCTAAACGGGCACAAAGGCCTTATCGTCCCGCATGAAAAAACTAAGGACTCCAATGCGGGCATCGAAACCGTCACCATCTTCGATAAGAACAATAAAGCTATCTTCCAGCGTTAGTAGTAAGACGGGAAAGGGGTGTTCCTTACTTCCTAGCTTTCTTGCGCGCATTTTCATCCAAGAGTTTCTTGCGGATACGAATCGCTTTTGGCGTGACCTCGACCAGCTCGTCGTCCTCGATGTATTCCAGCGCTTGCTCAAGCGTCAGTTCCTTGTGAGGGGTAAGCCTCAACGCGTCATCGGCGCCCGAAGAGCGCATGTTGGTAAGCTTCTTCTCTTTGACGGCATTGACCGTCAGATCGACGCCTTTGTTATTCTCACCAATAATCATGCCCTCGTAGACATCGATGTTTGGCGGGATAAAGAGTTGACCGCGCTCCTGGAGGCCGTTGAGCGAATACTTTACCGCTTTACCGCCTTCATGGCAAATCAGCACGCCCTTATCGCGCGTCGGTATTTCGCCCTTGAAGTATTCGTACTCGTAGAAGTTGCTATAAAGGGTGCCGGTGCCGCGCGTCATGGTTAGAAAATCGCTTCTAAATCCGATGAGCGAGCGGGAGGGGATAACGAACTCCATACGCACGCTGCCCGAATCGGTCTCCTCAAAGTTTTTCATCTCGGCCTTGCGTTTGCCCATCTCCTCGATGACATACCCATGGAAGTCCTTATCTACATCGATAACCAGGTATTCTATCGGCTCGAGAAGCTTGCCGTCTACTTCTTTAAAGATAACCTTAGGTTTCGATACCTCGAGTTCATAACCCTCGCGGCGCATGGTTTCGACCAGGATAGAGAGGTGCAACTCGCCGCGGCCTGAGACTTTCAGCATATCCTCGTTATCGATTTCCTCAACGCGAAGCCCGACGTTTACCCTGGCTTCCCGCAAAAGACGCTCGCGTATATGGCGGCTCGTTAAGAACTTACCGCCGTCTTTTCCGATGAATGGGCTGGTATTTGGACCAACCATAACCGATATGGTCGGCTCGTCGATATTTACGAAAGGCAACGCCTCAGGTGATTCGAAAGAAGCGATGGTCTCGCCGACGTTGATATCGTCGATTCCGGCAACGCACACGATATCGCCCGCGCTGGCTGTGTCGGTAGGGACGCGTTTCATCCCGCTGTAAGTAAACAAGTTGGAGATTTTCTCTGCATGCTTGGTACCGTCGCGCCTCATCATGTAGACTTGATCTCCAACGCTCATCGTGCCGTGCACGATTCGCCCAAGTCCCAGACTGCCGATATAGTTGTCGTAATCAAGCATGGTAATCAGCATCTGCAGCGGCTTATCTTGATCGGCCATCGGGGGCAGAACCCGGCGGATGATCGTCTCAAACAGCGGCTTTAGACTGTCGCTCTCTTCATCTATCTCATACCAGGCCATACCATCCTTGGCCGAGCAATAAACAACGGCAAAATCCAGCTGCTCATCGGTTGCGTTCAGCTCGCAGAACAGATCGAATGTCTCATCGACGACCTCATGCGACCTGGCATCGGGCCTGTCGACCTTGTTGATTACCAGAATCGGTTTAAGGTGCAGATCAAGCGCTTTTCTTAGCACGAACTTGGTTTGCGGCATCGGGCCTTCAAAGGCATCCACCAGCAATAATACTCCGTCGACCGTCTGCAGGATGCGCTCGACTTCCGAACCGAAGTCGCTGTGCCCGGGCGTGTCGACGATGTTTATCTTAATGTCTTTATATGTGACGGAGGCGTTTTTTGAGAAGATGGTGATACCGCGCTCGCGCTCGAGATCGTTCGAGTCCATAACGCGATCGGCAACCTCCTCGTTTTGCCTGAAAACGCCCGTCTGTTTAAGCATCGCATCGACAAGCGTCGTCTTGCCGTGATCGACATGCGCGATGATTGCGATGTTTCTTATGTCTTTTCTTCTCAACTGGTTAGGCATACGTTCAAAAACCTCTTTTTCCTGGTAGCAACCGATATTTTGCAAATAATTTACAACCTTGTAACTATAACATATTTTTAGCCACAACATAATAAATCGGGAAAATGACCGGGGATTTTAGCTCTTCACGCACACCTTTCCTCTTAAATCGGTTGAGTTCGCGAAATCGTGGGTAAAAAAATCTATGTAAGGGGGTGTGGAAGATGGCAATGAGAGCAGGCAGCGCGTTCTGGAACATCGTCTATGCTATACTCGTAGTCTTAGTTATCTTGGCCCTGTTACAGTTACTAGGTGTATTTGCCTTAACGCCAGCTATTGCAAACATTCTTTACATCCTGGTAGTTATCGCGATTGTATTGGCTGTTATCCACTTACTGGGCTTGTTATAAGCTGATATGAGGTAGCATAAAATGCGAGAAGGAGGCTTCGGCCTCCTTTTTTACGTCTTTCATCCCGTCTCGTATTACTTCTTATTATTGAGTACCCCGACCATCATTTTGGCGGCTTCCGCTCTGGTTGCGCTGTTATTGGGCTTGAACGTGCTATCGGAGTACCCCGAGATGATGCCCGTTTTTGCGCAGGCGCCTATATAGTCCTTTGCCCATGATGATGAAATGTCTTTGAGCGTACTGCTGGCGGAAGAAAGACCTAGCGTGCGCGCTACGATTTTTGCGATCTCTGCCCGCGTTATGTTCTTCCCGGGTTTGAATCCGCCATCCTCGTATCCTGCTATCACCCCGTGGGTTTTCGCGGTTTCGATGTATCTGTATGCCCAGTTATCTGCGGACACATCCTTAAAGGATGACGTGTCCGGCGCTTCGAGTTCCCAGCCCATGGCAAGGCAGATCATTTTTGAGAACTCTGCCCTGGATACGGTCTGGTTCGGCCTAAACAAGCCGCCTGGGTATCCGCCGGCGATTCCCTGCGTCACGAGCTTCGAGACGGATTCCTTGTACCAGGCGTCCGCCGGCACGTCCGAGAATCCTGAGGTTCCTGGCGTGGTTTTGCCAGTGATCGTGACCTCTACTTGGGTCGAGCCCGTGCTCTCATTGCTTAGTTTATCTATTGCAGTTACATAATAGACGTAGGTTTTGCTAACCTCGACCGTTTTGTCCTGGTACTGGGTCGCTGTTAACGTGGTAGAGTTGAGCTTTGCCGGTGTAAGGCCGCCCTTTATCTTTCTGTAAACATTGTAGCCCGCAAGGTCGGTCTCTTTATTCGCGGTCCATGACAACTGGGCAGTATCCGAGGTCGATGTGGACTTTAGGCCCTGCGGCACGGCCGGGGGCACCGTATCTTCCTGAGTTGAGAAGCTAAACGTGTATTGGGTGGCAAGGTTGTTGCTCGCTATATCCTTGACCGCCGCCGCCGGTATCGTTACCGTATAAACGCTTGAATAGGCCAAATCCGCCGCCGGGTCAAGTGTAAGCACTTTGCCGCTGATGTTCTTAGTCAAACTGACGACCGCATTTTTTGCGTCCTTTACCGCAATACTGTTATATGCCGTGCCTTGCTGAACAGCTTCGCTAAACGTGATCGCCAAGGATGTCTCTTTGGCGATACCAGTCGCGTTGTTCGTGGGGGCAGTGCTTGAAACCGTGGGAGACACCAGGTCCGCCAGTGAAGTAAAGCTAAAGGTATATTGTGCGGCCAGCGGGTTATTCGACATATCATTCACCGCGCCCGCCGGGATAGTTACCGTGTAGAGCATCCCCGAGGCGGTATCGGTCGTCGGGTCGAGCGTGAGTACGTTGCCGCTAATGTTTTTAATAAAAGGCAGCGCGGCATTCTTGGAATCTTTTACCGTAATACTTTCGTAGGCCGAACTGGTCTGTACATTTTCGCTAAACGTAACGGTGATTATGGCATCCCGTGCGACAGCGGTTGCGCTGTTCAACGGGTTTGTGCCGGTTACCGTCGGTGCGGTATTGTCCATCACGGTAAAGCCGAACGTGTATTGGGCTGCAAGCGAGTTATTGGCGGTATCCTTTACCGCACCCGCGGGGACGATTACCGTATAAGAGCCCCCATACGCGAGGTCGCTTACAGGGTCAAGCGTAAGGATTCTGCCGCTGATGCTTTTGTTGAGCGACACGAGATTGTTGCTTGCATCCCTGACCGTGATGATGTTATAGGCCATACCGGTTTGTACGTTTTCGCTAAATGTGACCGAGATGGTTTTTCCTGCGGGTACCACGGTCGCATTATTTGCCGGATCGGTGACGGTTATGATCGGTGTGACGGCATCGACGAGCGTGGGACAACTGTATACACCGCTTCCCCACGTCCCGGCGAACACAAGGCTATCTTGCGTGAAGTTGGATGAGACTGCAAGAGACGGGATATCCGCATTCTCGAGGCCGCTGTCGATCTGCGTCCAGTTTTGCCCCTCGTCGGTTGACTTATAGACACCATGGTCGTAACTACCGGCAAATACCGTATGGTCTGAAGCGTATACCGGCGACATGGCGATGGAGAAGATATCGATACCCAAAGGGCCAATTTGCGCCCAGTTTTGCCCGGAATCCGTTGACTTAAAGCCATCGGTAAAAATGGTATGGTCTGATGTATAGTCGGGGGACACCGCCACTGATTTTATATATGGGTTCGACAACCCGCTGTTTACCTGATCCCAATCTTGAGCGCCGTTAACCGATCTATAGATTCCATTGCCATCACTTGTTCCGGCGAACACGACGGTATCCGCGCTAAAGTCGGGCGAGAGCGCGATTGCGCTTACGTACATGTTCGAAAGCCCGCATGCGCTCCAGTTTTGCCCCTCATCGGTTGATTTATAGATACCGTGACCGTAGGTGCCGGCAAAAAGCGTATGGTCCGTGGTATACCCGGGCGAGAGCGCGATAGAGCCTACATCGTTTCCTGTAAGCCCGCTTGTCGACCAGCTTTGCCCCCCATCGGTGGACTTGCAGACGCCGCCGTATATTCCGGCATATACGATGTGGTCGGTCGCATAATTAGGGGAGATGGCCAGCGACAGGATATATCCGGGGAGTCCGCTCGACGACCAGCTTTGCCCCCCATCGGTCGATTTATAGACACCCGAGCCGTTAGTGCCCGCGAACAGGGTTTTATCCGTTGCATATCCAGGGGAAATTACAAGCGCATTCACTATCGCGCCACCGGGACCGTTGCTGACCCACTCATTGACCCCGGCATTTGCAATAGGTGTAGAGGCAAAAACGAGCCACAACAAAGCGGCAAGCACTATGGCTGTCTTAACAATATAAGATATAGCTGATTTTCGTGTTATTGATGCTGCTTCCATAATTGACATCTAGGCACCCCAAGCACTCATTGTTTTCTGCCTTAATAAGGCCTTTAGATGCAAAAACCGTATATAGGAAGTTATCGGACTGGAAACAGATTCTTTAAACCCTGGTTTGTGTGAAACTATATACTTTAGCGGTAGCTTACCAAGTTCTCGGGGAAGACAGGGATTGGAAAAAATCTAGAAAAAAATTTTAGGTAAATTCTCGTGACGCCGGGGCCCGGTTCACGAAAGAAAAAGGGATAATCTAACTGCTTTTTTAGACATATTTTAGGAACCAGTTGCCCCCTTGCCCCTCGATTTCTCGCCTCTGTCATGTCTTGGGCGCCTACTAAGGTTATGGTAATATGTTGGATAGTCACGCCCAAATAAGTTGCAGAAAGTTATAGCACGTCTAACCTAATTGTCGCAGAAAGAAAGGAAGTTCAGATGGAGCCTTACAAAAAAGCACGTCTCGTTTATTGTCTCTCCATGGGTATGGTCGAATCAAACAGCTCCGACCGAGAAGCATCAAAATCCCGGCACGACCGTTTTAACGTACTGCTTGCAGAGCAAATCAAATCCCACTCCGAAGGACTTGGGCTCACCGATGTCTTATTGAAGTTCAACGGTGATGTTTGGCTGCTCATGACCGATAAGGCACAGAACCTGGCGGTTTTTAGTTGTCTTGCGACGATTATGGCGGAGAGTTTCCAGCCGCACACGGCGCAGGCGACCGGTATTGCCGTTGAAAATGTGCCGTCGCTTCGCCTCTCAATCTGCTCGGGTCGCGATAGGTTTATCGAGCTACCCGACGGGCGTAAGGATTGGGTTGGGGATAGCGCACGAAGGGCGCTTAGCGCATCCGCATACTGCCACCCCAATGAGGTTCTCTTGGACGACCCGTCCCGGCATCAGGTGCTCGATGTCTTTGAGAG
Source organism: Candidatus Aquicultor sp. (assembly GCF_054640775.1). Lineage (NCBI taxonomy): Bacteria > Bacillati > Actinomycetota > Candidatus Aquicultoria > Candidatus Aquicultorales > Candidatus Aquicultoraceae > Candidatus Aquicultor > Candidatus Aquicultor sp. The sequence continues at coordinate 11,079 of NZ_JBTSLF010000044.1, forward strand.
TACGCCGGCCGATATCCAAAGCCGTACTCTTTCGGAAAGGACTAAGCAGCTAGAAGAGGGTTTTGTTGCCTATACGCTTGGCGCTATCAAGGTCGAACAGGCCGCCGAATCGCATGCGCCGGAGAATTTCGTCTACACGTTTGGGGCCACCGGCAAGATGGATGAGGCCGCCAGGGTAGCTCAGCGTGTTGCAGAGCGCCTGGTTGATGAGGCCAAGGGTGCAGTTGTCGCGGAAATGCCGGGCTGGAATCGCCTTATCGCAAGCCTTCTCGATTATGCGAGCGCGGTTAAAGTGCTGCCCAGTATTCAGGTTGCGGGGCTGACCCCCGATTTGGCCACCTACAACGCGCTTATCGCCAAAGCTGATTTCGGCGAAGGCAGGTCCCTGTTGGACGCGGTGCAGAAAGAGGGTATCAAGCCGAATTGCGCTACCTACAATGCGCTTATCTCTAAAGCCGATTTTGATACGGCGGTGTCCCTCTTTGAGGCAATGCAGAAAGAGGGAATCAAGCCCGACCTTGCCACATATAACGGGATTATCCCGAAAGCCCCCGATTTCGATACGATTCAACCCTGGTTCGAGAGGATGCTCGCCGAGAACATCCAGCCGGGTGTTGTGATATATAACACGTTGATCACCAAATCTCCCGATCACGATACGGCGGGTTTTTGGTTTAAGAAATTGCTTGATGAGGGCATTCAACCGAATATCATTACTTACAACGCTCTCATCGCTAAAGCTCCGAATTACGGTACGGCCAGCTACTGGTTGGAGGCAATCCTTGAGGACAGCATCCAATCCAATCTCGCCACCTATAACCGCCTCATTGCAAAAGCCCCCGACTACACTACGGTCAAGGCGTTGCTCGAGGCGCTGCTTAAAGAAGGTATAAAACCGAATGTGATCACCTATAACGCGCTCATCTCAAAATCGCCCGATTACGATAAAGCGCTGTTGTTGCTTGAGGCGATGCGAAAAGACGGCGTTGCGCCGAATGTGGATAGCTTTAGCAGGCTGTTCAGCAAGAACCTGTCGGGCAAGTCTGCTGAAGATGTACTCGCGCTCTATCAAGCGCAGGGCATTGTCTCTGAAGAGCCGATTCAGACCGTCATCTCCACGTATCGCAAAGTCGGCCGTGTCGACCAGGCGCTTCTTGTCGCGCTCGAGTACCCGCACCTCGTGGTAGCCAAGAAACTCATCAGAGAGATCATGGACGACGTGTTCGCATATCTCGAGACTATCCGCGAAGAAGGCCCGGCGGATGTGGCGAGCTACAATACGCTCATTTCAAAAGCTCCAAACTACAATGCGGCCAAGAGCTGGGTGGATACGATGCGTAAGAAAGATATCCGGCCCGACCTTATTACATATAACGCACTTATTTCAAAATCAATCGACTTTGGTACGGCCAAGACTTGGCTGGAAGCGATGAGGGCTGATGGAATCGCGCCCGACATTGAAAGCTACAGCGGTCTCTTCGGCAAAGACCTCTCCGGCACGAGCGCGGATGAGTTGCTGGGATGGTACCTCGCTCAGGAATATCACCCGGAAGAGCCAATCCAGGTCGCCATTACCTCGTATCGTAAGACCGGCCATGTTAACCAGGCCTTGCGCCTAGCGCTCGAGTTTCCACAGCTGCAATCGGCAAAAACTCTGGTCAGAGAGATTATGAATGACATGTTCGATTTCCTTGCGACAATGCGGGATGAGGGCGTACAGCCAAATGTCGCAACGTACAGCGCCCTTATCTCAAAAGCTCCTTACTATAGCATCGCAGAATCCTGGCTTGCGACGATGCGCAATAAAGGGATCGAGCCAAACACCGTTACCTATAACACACTTATCTCGAAAGCCCCGGATTACGATACCGGCAAATCCTGGCTGGAGGTAATGAAAAAAGAAAACGTGAAACCAAGCGTGGTTACCTACAGCACGCTTATCGCTAAGGCCGATTTTGGGACGGGCACCGCTTTGTTGGATGAGATGAAGCGCGAAGGTATTATGCCGAACACCATCACTTACAACGCCCTCGTTCTTAAGGCGCCTGATTATCCCACAGTCCAATCGCTGCTTGCGACGATGCGGCAGGACCACATCAAGCCGGATGTCGTAACCTATAACACACTTATGCTTGCCGCACCCGACTACGATACCGCTAAGGTGTGGCTGGATGAGATGCGCAAAGACGGTCTGCAACCTAATATTGTGACGTACAACAGGCTCTTTAGCAAAAACCTCTCGGCCAAGCCCGCGGACGAGATCGTAACCTGGTACCTCTCTCAGAACTATCATCCGGACGAACCGGTACAGGCGGCGATCGCCGCATACCAGAAGAGCGGTCGCATCGACCAGGCGCTCCGCCTCGTTCTCGAGTATCCCCATTTACAGGTCGCCCGCAAGTTGATTCGCGAGCATACCGACCAGGCGCTCGCATATCTTAAAAACGCCTCAGGGTATACTCAAAGGCATCCGAACCTAGATTATGCCCTCGGCCTCGCCTTCATGGAAAAAGGCAAACGCCGTGAAGCTGAACCGCACCTGAAAAAGGCCATTGCTGCCTGTAAACCCGGGCCAAGAAGAGCCGTGCTCGAGGAATACCTGCGCCAAACCGAGCGCGAGCTCACGAAGATGGCGTAACGGATAACGAATAGGTCGGTTCACGTTGATATAAAAGAAAAGCCCCCTTCTAGAAGGGGGCTTTGTTGTTGGTCAGGTAATTGAATCATTAGTTCGAATCCAACCCGGGGATGAAAATGGTAGTTTATGGCTTTGCAAAGCCATAATCGCATGTATGCCCACTGCCTTGACTAAAAGTCAGCCCTCCTTATTGATAAGCACTGTGACTAAGCGCTTGATATCCTGCGTCTTGGTAACGCATGATATAATTATGTAGGACGCACTACCATAAGGAGTGAAGTGTATGACATCGGCTGGGGTTTCAAGAACAACTCTAAAGCGCACATAGTCGCAGAATCCCTCGGTAAGACAAAGTTATCACGGGTTTCTTCTGCGACTCTCAATTAAACTGTCAAGGAGGAATCCAAGTGGATTTAAACCTATTAGGGTGGAACTCTTTTTTTGAGGAGAGTTTCAAACCCTTTCTTAAGCGCGGCTACTCTGCCGGGCGAATATCTGAGGAGCATAAGCATCTCTACCACGTCTTAACCGAATGTGGCGAATTATTGGCAAAGGTGTCTGGCAAGTTACTTCACGATAGTAAGAATCGCGGTGAGTTGCCCGCTGTTGGCGATTGGGTCGCAATAAGCGCGAGGCCAGCTGAAGGAACCGCCACAATTCATGCGATTCTGTCCAGGCTGAGCAAGTTTACCCGCAAGATTGCCGGCCAAACTACCGAAGAGCAGGTTATTGCTGCCAATATTAACACCATTTTCCTGGTTAATGGTCTTGATAACGACTTTAACCTGAGAAGAATCGAGCGGTACCTTACGCTTGCCTGGGAAAGCGGTGCAAATCCTGTTATTGTGCTTAATAAAGTAGATCTATGTGACGACATCGCTCAAACGGTTGACCTTGTAGAGAGCGTCGCCTTGGGCGTGCCGGTCCATGTGGTCAGTGCCGTTACTGGAAAAGGTTTAGAAGAGCTATCGGCCAATTTATCCAAGGGCAGAACTGTTGCATTTCTGGGCTCGTCCGGTACTGGCAAGTCCACGCTTATTAACGCTTTGCTTGGTAGCGACATTCAGAGCGTAAATGAGGTGCGACACAGTGATGATAAAGGTAGGCACACTACAACATTTCGCAAGTTGATTGTTTTACCAAGCGGTGGCATTGTTATCGATACGCCAGGGCTTCGAGAGCTGCAACTCTGGGGTTCAGAAGAAGCACTGCATAGTGCTTTCAAAGACATAGAGAAACTTGCTGATGAGTGTCGCTTTGCTGATTGCCGCCACGAAAACGAGCCTGGTTGTGCGGTAAAAAGGGCTCTCGATGAAGGAAGTATCGACATAAAAAGATACGAAAGCTATCTTAAGCTGCAGCAAGAACTGATGTACTTGGCTGATAAAAGAGAGTATCTCGAGCGAAAAGAAAGACTGGAAAGGCACTACAAGCTAACCTATAGAAACAGATATAAGTAAGCAATAAGCCCCTTTGGTCGCCATAACCAAAGGGGCTTAAACTATGCGTAGAAGTTTTTGGGTAACCAATAACAATGCTCTATTTGGGCTGGTTTACCTGGTAATATTGCACAAATGACTAGCTTAAAAAGCAGTAAAGTGAAGGGGTTTTCACACAATCTGGCGTCCCCCTATCCCACTAGTGAAGGATGCCCAAGCGGTCTTTGCGTGATTTGCAGAGTTTGCTAAAAGGATTGTAAGAGAATTATCAAAGTCGTCATGTCAAAATTCCCCCTAAGAGCAAGGAGGGCAGTATGGCAGAAACCATTGAAGAGTACTTGAGAGAAAGGTACGCAGAGCGGCTCGTGTCGGCAAGGGAAGCGGATGAAATCATGCGGCCGATTATAGCGTTTGCACGCGGACACATGACTCACACACAGTCGTTGCTTGCCAGGTGGCCAGATTTTGGAACCGATGAAGAGCGATATGAGGCTGTGCGCATCTGGTATAACCAGATAGAGAAGCGCATGGAAAAAGAACTTGACAAGTGGTTTCAAAAGGACCGGTCGCCGATTCTTCGCAGCGAGTACATTGCAGCATGTTTTAGGGAGGCTATCGCCGCGTTCCTGGGCGATGACGCCAGGAGTAATTCTCCCCAGGCCAAGCTCGCGCGCGAGCGTCTTACTGGCCGGGCAGTAGAGATTGCGGATCTCATCGCCAGTCGCGTGAGCACTAGCTTGCGTAGTGCTGATATCAGGCGAGGGATTATCATCATCGTCATTTGGGGCGAGCATGGAGCGCATTTCCCGGATTCCTGAGTAACAGAATGCTAGCAGTTTGCTAGCGAACGCATGAGTTGAAGGCAAGGGCGGGCGTCCGCCTTCATGGAGTTGGAGTCGCCTCGTCATCGACGGGAACCAGGGAAGCCGAACGCGAGCCGGCAAGAGATGTTCGCGTTCGTCTTCCCTGACCCCATTGCCGGCTCCAACGGCGCACGGCGGATGAACTCGCCGGGCAGAAAGGACATGGGTGCTTGCATGGTCCACCACGTCGTTTTTAAAGTGACTCGCGCGTGCAATCTTGCCTGCCACTACTGCTATGTCTCACGCGGAAAGCGCAGAATTGTGTCGCGTTCGACATTGCGCTTGCCATAGCCGGGTTTGGATTTGTTTCCGCCGGTCGTGGTACAGATACGGGAACAAGTCAGTCGACGGCAGTGGCGCGGGGCGATATCCAGATATCAACGTCCGCCGATGGGCATGCGGTTGTCGATTCGGCTACGGAGCTAAATTTTATTAGCGGTGGGACCGTGGCTGCTATCTATGTTAAGGATGGCCAATCAGTTACAAAGGGCCAGAAGCTTGCACGGCTCGATTCGCGTAAGCTTTCATACCAGGTAACACAGGCCAAGGCGGGTTATACCGCTGCGGTCGCTAAGCTTAACTCGCTCAAGGACGGTCCATCCGATGTTGAAGTCGAGAGCAAGCGGGTTGCCGTGGAAAACGCCAAAACCGCCGCTCAGGCTGCATACGGTTACGCCAAAAGCGAGAATGACGCAGGTCGTGTGCCCCAGGATCAGCTTCTTGCAAAAGAAGCTCAGTTAAACAGCGCAAAATCCCAGCTACGAGCTACTGAAGCGCAGCTAAACATAGCGCTTGATCCTGCAAACAGCAACGAAATAGCGTCGGCCCGTGCGTTGGCAAATCAAGCGAGCGCGGCGATTAAAGTCGCATCTGTAGCCGTTGACGAGGCCACGCTCAGGTCGCCTGCAGACGGTGCGGTTCTGGCCATAAATAAGGCGGTCGGTGAGAGTGTGGGCGCTCAGAGCGCCCCGGCGGAGCCGTTTATGGTCATCGGCAACACTGCGCGCATGACCATCGAGGCTCAGGTCGAAGAGATAGATATCGCAAAGGTCTCAATCGGCCAAAAAGTGAAAGCGACATTCGATGCGCTTGAAGGGCGCGAA
>NZ_JBTSLF010000045.1:0-16679 GCF_054640775.1 Candidatus Aquicultor sp.
GCCAATGCCGATTTTTCCCCGAAAATCGTCGAGAAAGACTCGACGTTGCGCGCGCTTATTAGAGTGTCCACCGAGATAGCGGCGCTCGGCTACGAGGGGCCGAGCGACGTCGAAGCCGTCATCGACCGCGCCGAGAACCTCATCTTTCAAATCGCCCACAAGCGCATGAGCGAGAAATTCGTCCACATCAAAGACCTTTTGACCGAGGGCTTTGAGATGGTCGAGAAGCTCTACGAAAACAAAGAGCAGATAACGGGCGTCACCACCGGCTACGTTGATATGGACAAGCTGCTCACCGGCTTTCATCCCGGAGACCTCGCTATCATTGCAGCCAGGCCCGCCATGGGGAAGACGGCGCTTGCGCTGAATATGGCTACTGAGATCGGCAAAAAAGAGATACCCGTTGCCATATTCAGCCTTGAGATGAGCCGCCACCAGTTGGCCCAGAGGATGATGTGCTCCGAGGCGAGAATCGACAGCCATCGCCTAAGGACCGGGCACCTGCGCGATGAGGACTGGTCGAAGCTCTCCGGTGCGGTCGGCCGGCTTGCCGAAAAACCCATCTACATCGACGACACGCCGAGCATCGGTATCCTTGAGGTGCGCGCCAAAGCCCGCCGTCTTTTCGCCAGGCACTCGGCGGGGGTCGTCATCGTCGATTACTTGCAGCTGATGCAATCGTATCGCAGGGTCGAAAACCGGCAGCAGGAAATCGCCGAGATATCCCGAGGCCTCAAAATCCTCGCCAAGGAGCTCGAAGTGCCCGTAATCGCCCTCTCCCAGCTCTCCCGAGCCGTCGAGCAGAGAAGCGACAAGAAGCCACAACTCTCTGACCTGCGCGAATCTGGTGCTATAGAACAGGATGCAGACATCGTTATGTTTATCCACCGCAATATGTACGGCAATTATGATGATATGAATGCGGCGGAGGAGCGGGCTGCGGCGGAGGTTATCGTGGCCAAGCATAGGAACGGTCCCACGGGAGTCGTGCCCCTTTACTTCAACGAGCACTGTACGAGATTCGAAAACATCTCACGCGGCAGTTAGCCCCTATTTTGCCTTACTATCCCCAATTTACGATACTCTGAATTCCGGGCGTTCTTTTCTTGCGATATGCACATGCAGGTCGATGCTTTTTTGAAGGATTTGGACGGCCGGGCACTGCTCGTCGGTAAAATGGCGTATCCGCTGCAGTTTCTCGTCGGGCGCATCGGTATCGACTATCACCTTGAAAATCAGCTCGTCCAAGAAGGGGTCGTCGGTGAGGCCCAGGACGGGGGCATAATCCAGCGTGCCGAGCGCTTCGACCGACATGCTTTTTATCGTGGCATCTTCAAGGGCGGCGACGTTGGCAAACGTGGAGGCATAGCAGGCCATGGCCCCGAAGAAAAAGTACAGCATGGGGGCCGGAGCCCTGCCTTCTCCCCCGAATAGGGGAAGGGAGTCTGCGACCAGCGCCATTGCGCCCCGGGGGTATTCAAGGTCCGCCTCAAACTGGGGGTTGTTGGGGTCGGTGTACCAGGTGCCCTTTAAATCCAGAACGAACCTCGCCATACCCGGGTTGTCTTTAGTTATATGAACCGTTTCTTTCAGCGCATCCACATCCACATTGTGACGCCTCATATCTCTCCTTTCGGTTACTCTTATGCAACGGCAAGCAACAGCCTACAGAGCTATGATTCCCAAAAAAGAAGAATATAAAAAGAAATATATGTGAAAACAGCGCAAAATTGAGGCTTGACCTAGTCCCGGTTGGCCTTCTTTGTTTTGGCGTCGCGTTTTTTCTTGAAGGGGATAACGTTCGCGTGTTTTTTGCGACCGCCACCCGGGCTGGGTGGCTCGTTGTGATAGCGGTTTTGCGGCGGCCCGTAGCTCGTGCGGTTGCGACCGCGCAGCCAAACGACGACCACTGCCGCGACCAGGCCGATGATGAGAACCCAATACACCAAGTCGAGCGCCGCGAGGAACGTGTTTGCCGATGCGATGACGATCGCGATAGCGAGAAGGATTATGATGTTTTTGTAGCGCATAATTCTATTCCAGAGGGAGGGTCTCTTACTGCTGGAACCCCCGTAGATGAGCAGAGATCCGCAGTTTGAGCACCTGAACTTACCGGATTCGAATTTGCTTCCGCAATTTGGACATTGTGACATATTCATACATTATAGTTTTAAAGGGGTTTAAATGAAAGATGTTAGGGCTAAGGGAGTTTTTGCGTATCCCAACGTTATCAGTTTCCCCCCGTTGATACGAACTGTTTCGCCTGGTACAATAAGGTTTGGCTTATTTATTGGGAGATATACGTTTGGAGGCACTACTTTGGGGATCGTTGTACAAAAATTTGGCGGCAGCTCCGTGGCCGATACCGATAAGATAAAAAATGTCGCACGCCGCGCCGTGGCCGCCAAGACGGAAGGTAGCTCGGTCGTCGTCGTTGTTTCGGCGCTCGGCGATACGACGGACGAACTCATTGAGCTGGCGCGCCAGATAAGCGAGACGCCGCCGGAGCGCGAGATGGACATGCTTCTCTCCACCGGCGAGCAGATCTCGGTTGCGCTTCTTGCAATGGCGATACACGCCCTCGGGCATGAGGCGATATCTTTTACCGGATACCAGGTTGGTATCCTGACCGACGACAGCCACACCAAGGCCAAAATCCTCGACGTCAAATCGGAGCGGATTTTGCAGGAACTCGACAAGGGTAAGATCGTTATCGTCGCCGGCTTTCAGGGAGTCACCATCGATAACGACATCACCACACTCGGGCGCGGCGGGTCTGATACGACAGCGGTTGCGATTGCCGCAGCGCTAAAAGCCGACAAGTGCGAGATATATACCGACGTCGACGGGGTGTTTAGCGCCGATCCCAGGATCGTGCCCGACGCCTCGCTGGTGGCGGAGATAACATATGAAGAAATGCTCGAGATGGCTGCGACGGGAGCAAAGGTATTGCAGCTACGCTCGGTGGAATATGGCCGTAATCACGGCGTCATTATAAATGTACGATGCAGTTTTACCGATTGCGCCGGAACGGTTGTCAAGGAGGAAGATGAGGGGATGGAACGACCTATTATAAGTGGGGTAACCCACGATGCAAGTGAAGGAAAAATCACGATTTTCGGCGTGCCGGATAAGCCCGGTATCGCGGCCAAGGTGTTTAGGCCCCTTGCGGCTGCGAATATCAACGTCGACATGATCGTGCAAAACGTGAGCTATGAGGGATTTACCGATATTTCATTTACGCTCGGGCTTGATGACGTGCCGAGGGCGGAATCTACGATACAGGAGATCGTGCGTGAGCTTGGCGCAAAAGGGTACGACTACAACCAAGATATCGCCAAGGTATCGATTATCGGCGCCGGCATGAAGAGCCATCCGGGTGTTGCCGCTGAGATGTTTGACGTGCTCGCCAAAAACGATATCAATATCCAGATGATCAGCACATCCCCTATCAAGATCGCCTGCGTTATCGATGCGTCGAATGTGGAGACCGCCGTGCGCGCTCTGCACGACCACTTCCAGCTTAGCGAGGAGGCGGTCACCAGTGAAGCTCTATAACGTTGCGATAGCCGGAGCGACCGGTGCGGTCGGCGAGGAGATGCGCGCTGTTCTCGAGCAGCGAGATTTCCCGGTCGGCAACCTCAAACTTTTAGCCTCGTCGCGCTCGGTCGGAAAGAAGTTTTCATATAAGGGCGAGGAGATCGCCGTTGAGGAACTGACGAAAGACTCGTTTAAGAGTGTCGATATCGCGCTGTTTTCCGCGGGCGGCTCAATCAGCCAGCAGTTCGCTCCTGCGGCGGTCGAGGCGGGTGCGATTGTCGTGGACAACTCGAGTGCCTTTCGCATGGACCCGGAGGTGCCGCTTGTCGTGCCCGAAGTCAATCCGGAGGATGTCGCAAAGCACAAGGGCATCATCGCCAACCCGAACTGCACCACCATCATCATGCTGGTGGTCTTGAAGCCGCTATATGATTACAGCAGGGTGAAGAGAATCGTCGTCTCGACATATCAATCGGCCTCGGGGGCGGGCGCAAAGGGCATGGATGAGCTTTTAAGCCAGACCAAGGCGTTTGCGGCGGGTCAGCCGATTAACGTAGAGTTTTTCGCGCACCAGCTGCTCTTCAACCTGATACCGCACATCGATGTGTTCCAGGACAACGGTTATACCAAAGAAGAGATGAAGATGGTCAACGAGACCCGCAAGATCATGGGAGACGCCGGGATACAGGTCAGCCCGACCTGCGTGCGCGTGTCCGCAATACGGGCGCATTCTGAGGCCATCAACGTAGAGACCGAGAAGAAGATCACTCCCGAGAAGGCGCGCGAGCTGTTTGCGGCCGCACCGGGTTTGCAGGTAATAGACGACCCCGCGAACAAGCAATATCCGATGCCGCTTTTTGCATCGGGCCAGGACGATTGCTATGTCGGGCGCATCAGAGAGGACCTCTCCTGCGAGAACGGTCTTAACTTCTGGGTGGTCGGCGACCAGATCCGAAAAGGCGCAGCGCTTAATGCCGTGCAAATCGCCGAGGAATTGGTTAAAGCCGAAGCCCTGGTCAAAGGGTAACTTCAATTGAACAATACTACTATCCCATCAATCGACGAAGTCGCACGCTTTCACGGCCATCTCTGCCCGGGATTGACCTTAGGGTACCGGGCTGCAGGGGTTGCCCTTGATTGGCTGAAGAATCGCCGCTCTGAAGACGAGGAAGTCATCGCCATCGTCGAGAACCGCGCGTGCGGCATCGACGCCATCCAATATCTGCTCGGGACCACCGTGGGCAAGGGAAACTTCTTCATTCATGACTACGGCAAACATGTCTATACGATCGCACAACGTACGACCGGAAAAGCCCTGCGTATTGCCGTAAGGCCGAAGGGCCGCTGGGCAAAAGAGGGCGAGAGCCGCGAGGAAACGATACGGCGCCTTCTGGCAATGCCCGCCGAAGAGCTTTTTGATGTTCGCGAAGAAACCATCGAGCTTCCGAAACAAGCCCAGGTACTGGCATCGGTAGTCTGTGACTCGTGCGGCGAGGCGGCGATGGAGACAAAGATAAAGCTCTTCCATGGCAAGCAACTTTGTGTTCCATGTTTTGAGCGGGAGAGCGGCACTTCTATCTGTTAACGTGCAAGCGCTTATGCTACAACAAAGTGACGATGTCCGCAATCTCTTGAGATCGCGCAAGGTGGGTCAAGGGAAGAGATACAGCGAGAGCCGTTATAAATTTTCGGGCCGGTTCGCTTGCGATATCCTCCAGGATATCCAGCAGGGCGCGCGCATGCCGGCTATCGAACTCACCCAGTAGTTTCTTGGCGCTTTTGGCCGCTACCACTGCTTCCGGGGAGTCTTTTGTTATGAGCCCGACGTGCTGGATCAGGCGCTGCTGATCACCAAACGTTAACCCATCAAGCATATGGACCAGGTCTTTTGCATTGCCGATGGTGAGCGTCCAGGGGAACGGCTCCCTGCAGCTGTGACAATGTGACGGCGCCATGATGGGCTTGTCGATATATACATCGCGCTCGCTATCTTGTATCTTGGTCTCGCAATTTAAGCACTCGTCGATAGTGGGAAATCCGCAGATCGGGCACGTGCTGCCATCATAATCGGCGTTTTCTAGACCATTGTCGATGATGTGACCGTTGAGGCAAATATGTAGCACGTCGTATTTATCCATAATGCAATCCTACCAACCGGTCAGTATGCAACCTTTTATTGTCGCAATAATATCATAACTACCGTATTCTTGCCAGGTTAAACTAGAAGTCGGTTGCTATTTAGTTTAAGCGATACTACGCGATAAGTAAAGACCCTTTGGATTGACCAACTCTAAACCTACTGATGCAGTAGCCGATACTTACACTACTGTTTTATGTTCGCAAAAGAGCTGGACTGTCGCAAAGACGGTTCCATGGGGTGAGGGCGTTGGCCGTTTCTGTATATGCTTTGATACTTGTAGTGATTGTAATTGCCGCCTCGTTCAGGAGGACCGAAGACGGTGGAACCGTTGTGCCCTTTATCGATTGGGAAGGCACTGTGCAGCTTAAAGGGGTCGCGATTCTGCTGGTCATCATCTCCCACCTCAAGCTGCTAAAATTCATCAGTTTACCGTACGACTTCTCTTTTTCCGGTGCCTGGGGTGTGGCGATATTTTTGTTCCTCTCCGGGTTTGGCCTGACGCAGTCGTATCTCAAAAATGGGGTGGGCCACGGGTTTTTTAAGAAGCGGTTGGGCAAAGTGGTTTTGCCCTATGTAATAGTAACGGGTATCTGGCTCGCTATCGATGCGATATTTCTCGCTAAGACCTATTCCTGGTCAACGGCGATTCTTGCGCTGATCGGTTTTGACTCGAGCACATCAATAGACCCCACGATGTGGTTTGTGACCTTTATTATCCTCTGGTACCTGATATTTTTCCTGGTATTTAAGTTGCCGACACGCGATGTAGTCAAACTTGGCCTGCTCTTTGTGTTCGCATACCTCTTCAGAAATCACGCGGCGCTCGTTTTTCCGAGCAGGATATCCTGGCAACTGGGGCTGCACGCTTACCTGTTCCCGGTCGGAGCACTCGCGGGGCTTTACTATCGCAGGTTAAGCTATATGGCAAAACCAAAAGTGCTGGTACTGTGCCTAAGTGTGGCGGCGATCCCCGCGTTTTACTTCTTTAGCGTGTACGTAGGGAAAAGCCTCGTTACCTTTGAGAGCTATACATGGGCGAATTTTGCGTTCGCGCTCGGCGCGATACTGTTGATGGCGACCGCCAGGTTCTACGGCCTTTCGTCGAAACTGCTCGTGCTGATCGGCTCTATCTCGTACGAGCTGTATCTCTTCGAGTGGGTGTTTATGGGCAAATACAACTTGCTTTATGCTTTCAACAGCAAGTGGCTCTCAGGCTTGCTCTTCACTCTGGTGATCGTTGCTTTAAGCATATCGCTCAGGCGCTTCAAGACCATCGTCGTTAACTGGTGCTGCAAAACAACCAGCGATCCCCTTATCGGCACGCAAGTCGGGCAGGAGCTTTTACTTCTTCATAAGAAGTAGGAAGGAACCGGGTCCGGCGGTTCTCAGGCTAGCTACCATTTCACTACGAGTTCATCACCATTGCGAACCGCTTGTTCGCTTACGTCAACCGTGCGGCTGCTATACCCGACCTGCAGCCTGTACGGCCCGGCTTTCACAGCATCGCTTGTCTCGGACGGGTACGGGACGATAGTCGAAAACATTCCTTTTGCATTTGTCCTGCCCATGACCTTAAACGGGAGCACCCGGCTGTTATTGGCGCGTACTCTCGTCCAGATGGCGACCGGCCTGTTAGGTGCAGCGTTGATGGTGAGGCGGGCGCCCTTTACGGGCTCAAAGAGCATAAACGGCGCGGAATTCGTATCGGCGTCGCTGATATAAAGGAGCCTGAAGTGGTGGAGCGGCTCGACCGCTCCTTCGGCGGGCGGCTTTATTACCTCCCAGCACAGGCGATATGCCATGGTACGCCTGACCGCCTCGATATCCAGCTCCTCCTGGCGCAGTACCCGCACAACGGCATCCGGGTTTGCGCTCGGCTCGCCGATTTTTGCGATATCCCCCGACCAGAGGGTGAATTTTTTATCCCCCACGACATAGCGAACGCCAAGATCAATGAGCATTTTATAGGCTTCGTCCTCGTCTTGGATCTGGTAGAATCTCTCGGCGGCGATGATGCCGTCGATGCCGCTTTCGTGGTTTCCTGTCGACACACAGGCCCGCTCGGCAAGGTATTCCAACTGGAAGCTCCAGCTCCAGTTGCAGAGAATCCCGTAAGACGGCTTTGCGGACGGGTTTGAAAAATCGCCCGGCGATGGCGTGTGCTGCTGTATGTAGCGGGAGAGCGTGTAGAGGTTGGGGTCGACCCGGCCCGGGCTCGCTCCCGCTAAGGGGTATGCCACGATAATAACCGCTATTGCAGTGACCAGGGCAAAGAGTGAATTAGCGCTCAGCCGTGCGGGCAGAGAATCCTTGAATCTTGAGGAGATATAATCGACCACCAGGAAGAAGAAAAGGGCGTATGAGATCACCAAAAAGATCGCCAAAAAATCGCTGTAATAGCGCACTTTGACCGTGTAAAACCCCAGGGACACGGAGATCACATAGAAAAAGATGCGGTTGAAACTTATTGAATTACGGCGCCAATCCCGTGCGGCAAGCCACACCGCGGCGATGGGAGCTGTGAAAAGGAGCGGCGAGAAAAACCGCTGCGCCCAGCTAGCATCGGGCTTGAAAAGGGGTGTGAGTTCAAACGTATCCAGGCCGAGCGGGTAGCTTCCGATGCTTCGCCAATACCCCTTAAGCAGCAGCTGGGAGACCGCCGGCACGGCCACCGCGAGCGCGGTGAAGATCGCCACTCCCGCGATACTCCTGAACAGAGAAAGCTTAATCTTGTTGGCAAGGAGGGTGTAGCCGAGAGCCCCGGATGTGGCGATCGCTCCGAACGCTGCGATGTGAAAATACGAGAGCTTGCTGAACTCGAAGCCACCCGCCGGCCAGGTGGTAGTGAGCGCCGAGATAATCAGGGTTAGGGCGGCAAAGCCAAAAAGGGCGCCCAGGGAGGCGAGAGCGGCCTTGATGTTTTCTCTATCCAGGATAAAGAGCGCAACGACAACGGGAAGGACGACCATCGAGTTGACCAGGATGAGCGAGAGCGACATCATCATCGAGACCGCTATCGCCACCCCGCCGAATATCCCCGCAAGCACAAAGCCCTTGATGTTTCTCTCAAGGAAAAAGCGCTGGGCAACGAGGAAAAGGGCAAAGACCGATGGGATGAGAAAGGCGTCGGCGATATGGTGATCGACCCCAAGCGCCGGTAGAAGAGCGAAGTCGGGAAGAACAAGCGCAAAGGCCACTGCGGCAAGAGCGATTCTTTTTCCGAACAGTTCCCTGGCCAAAAAATAGATGGGGATAGTCGCCGCCATACCGAGGGCCAGCACAATAACGCCTGCCGCCTGCCGTATGTCGATGTGCGCGATTGCCGAGACCAAAAGAGAGAGGCCTGCTAAGGTATACGGCCACATTGGGGGCAGCACGTACTTAAATCCCCAGGGGTAACTCGAATAATAATCCATGCTTGCGGGCATCCTTGGAAAGTGGGAAACGGCCAGGTCGAACATCCGCAAATAGCTGGCCGAATCGGCGTCGGCGGTTAGCAAAAATAGAGCGTTCTGAGTTAGAATAGGGAGTACCCTGTATCGCAGAAAAAGCGCCGCCAGAATTACAAGAGCGAAGGCAATAATGGCGTGCAGGTTGTTTCGACAATAAGAGATGGTTCGTAGCTTAATATTTTTCATCTGCGCATAACCGGTTGTAAAAATATTACTGTATTACTACCTGATTATCCCATCGTAGTTTAAATCTAGCTTCAGGTATATTGATAAATCATTTGTAGGTTTATTGACATATGTATTAGTAGGCCATTAAGAGATGTATTAATGGCTCTATTAATAGATCTCTTAAGAGGTCTATTAATAGATGTACGTATACATTAATGAGCACGTCTGTCAGTAAGGATTATAAGGGTAACAGGGAAAACAAACAACCGGACGATACCGCGTTTTAAAGCCGGAAGGCGGCTAAATTATGCGGGGATCGGCTCCGATAACCTAGAAGTATGCTTTAAGACGATGAACGACGAACAAGCGGGTACGTTACGATGGGCGATATGCTGAAACAAAAGCTTACTATCATAAAAAAGAGACTAGAAAAGAGCTTAGGTAAGATTACTGCGAGCGGTGGGGTCGGTTCGGATGCCTTCAAGTTGAAGCTGGCGCTCGCGGTTCTTTTGGTAGCACTGGTTTTGGTGGGATGCCTTCCGCCCAAGGCAAGCTCACAGAAAGCGATTACTGCGAGCACGCAAGCAGAGCGGGCATCAACAGCTACCGCATCCGCAAGCAGGGCCGTTTTAGAGAGTACGGCTACCTTGGAAAGCAGCGATACCACGAAGGATAGTGCGCAAGCGAGCGACTGGGCGGGTGCACAAGAGGGTACGCAAACGGTGATGCGCCAGGTTATCCCGGTGTTGCTCTACCATCAGATCCTGCCTAACCCAACCAATTCCATCACAACCGCACCGGAGGTCTTCGACCGGCAGATGAAGACGTTATACGATTTGGGCTATAAAACGATAACCCTCGACCAGCTCTATGCGAATCTCACCAGGGGCAAACCGCTTCCGAAGAAGCCGGTTCTCATTACGTTTGACGATGGCTGGAAGAACCAGTACCAAAACGCCATCCCCATCCTGCTCAAGTATAAATTTAAAGCGGCGTTTTTCGTCAACCCGCAGACCATTAACTTTAAAAACCGTATCTTTATGAACACGGTCGACTTAGTCGATCTCGACAAGCACGGCTTTGACGTTCAGTCGCACACCTGGGCCCACTCCAACCTCATCATCAAGCACGGTGAAACGTCTACCGCCTACAGAGCACGATTGACACATGAGCTGAAGGATTCCAAGGTATGGCTTGAGCATCTACTTAAAAAACGGATGAAGTACTTTGCATACCCCTACGGTTTATATAATTCCTTCGTGGTCAAAGCGGTGGCGGATACGGGCTACAAGATGGCCTTTACCGTGAACTCCGGCAAGAACATGGAGGGAGAGCAGTCGCCTTTGCTTTTGAAGCGCACGATTATCTTCAGGAATACCTCTTTTAAGAATTTCATCAACGATTTGAATAGCATGCCCTTGGATGTCACGGCGCACTATCCAGAGGATGCCTCGTATGTGGCGACAGACACGGCCTGCATCGCGGCAATCCTCGGCAATTTAGAAGGGGTTAACATCGCTACGCTGCGACTCAGGCTTGATTACCACGACATCGGCGGTCGCGTTATTCTCTCGCCCGACCACAAGCGTGTCTATTCTTCCGGTGTCGCCAAACTAAAGCCCGGTTACCATTACGCGGTTATAAGAGGAAGAACCAACAAGGGCGCCATCATCCAATCATCCTGGTCGTTTTTCGTTAGACGGTAGTTTTACGGGGTGGTACCTAGGGCATGGGTTCGAATCCTCCCATCCCGACCCCACTATGGCTTGTGAAAAATGCTTTTCACAAGCCATTTTCTTTTTTATAGGGTTCAAAGAGCTAGAGCTCAGAAGCAGAGTTAGAACCCTCGTAAGTCCATGCCGATCTTTGCCATAATGCTCACTCTCCTCAAATGAATTAGTAGTATACTGTTAATAGCAATGCTAGTGATTGTAGAATAAACTTTCAAGTAAGCAATATTAATTGAAGAAATGCTTTGTTAAGCTATAATAGAACATGTGTTCGTTTAATAATCAGTAATAATGTAGTATCTAAATTAGCGGTGCTCTTGGGTCGGGCTTATACTTATATTAATGGTAACGGCCAAAGTATAGTTATTTCAGCATCATGGAGCCATAATTTTTCATCGAGGCGATTTCATTTTGAGGCCTGCCGTTGCAGCCTTACGGATGGGTAGTATAATCAAATGGCAAATAAAACAATAGATTTCTATAACGACCAATCGGATAAAACTGCTGTTAAAATCCAATTCTACGGCAATTATATTGAAGAATATCTTGTCAAAATATTGATGACATATGGTTCTTGCATAATTGCAGATTTGTTTTGTGGGCAGGGGAAAAATGGAACCGCTAAAGGAAGCCCCCTGACCTTATTAGATAAGATAAGCTATATTCTAACAATACCGCATTTGAAGGCTAAGAAGCCTAAGCTAACAATCCTTTTTAATGACAAGGATGCTGAGTGTATCAAAACATTAAGGCAGGAAATTCAAGAAAATAGCCCGACCGGAAATATAAAAATATATGCGGACGCGTCAGATTATAAAGATATTATTGGGAAAATCTTAACCGACCCCAAGTTTCATGATAAGACGCCTAAGTTTTTCTTTTTGGATCCGTACACGTATAGTTTGGTTAATACATCAGAGCTACAAGCGCTTTTATCTTTAAAAAATGCAGAGATATTAATTTTCCTACCTACGTTTCATGCCTATAGATTCGCTTCTAAGCAACCGCCGAAACCATTAGAGGATTTTATCGTCGATTTTACAAATAAGAAGATTGCCGACTATAAAGACTTTCTTGAATTTATTGAATCTGTGCATGAAGGCTTAAAGACCAAATTGGGCACTCAGCTAGTAAGACCTATTGTTATCGACAGTGGAACCACAAAGAATTGTCTATTTCTAATCACGAAAAACTTGGTAGGGATGGATACTATAAATAATATTGTATGGAAGAAGACAGGCGAAAAATGGGGCATCAATATCAACAAACAAAAACAAGAGGATGAAAATCAGCTAATCCTATTTGATAAAAAAGAAGTTACAGGGATTGCTGAGATTGAACTCCAAAAGCTTCTTTATGAAGAGATTCAGAAAAATAAAAAGCTATCAAATGTTGAAATAATAAGGATAGTTGTAGAGAAGATGTATCGTTTAACTGATGCAAGAAAAGCTTTATCTACGTTGAAAAAAGACCAAAAGATCCAAGTTGGAGCACTGGACGATACAACCAGGAAGGGACCGCTCTATATTACTATAGATAACAGAAATAACACGAAAACCGAATTTACTATAAAAGAGTAACCCTAACTTATATAATGGGTTAATGGAGAAGCCATGGAAGCAATAAGAAGAAAAACCTTGCTTTATAAAAGCGGTGTAGAGTATGCCGACTATGGTTTAAACCATGTTGAGGGCTGCTCCCATGGCTGTACTTATCCTTGTTATGCAATGATGTTAAAAAAAAGATGCGGTAAAGTTAAGACCTACCAAGACTGGATTCAACCAAAGATTGTTGAAAATGCTCTCGAATTGCTGGATAAAGAACTGCCGAGACATAAGCATAAAATTGAACAGGTTTTTCTTTGTTTTTCTACAGATCCTTTCATGTATGGCATAGCGGAAGTTGAAGAATTAACATTAAAAATTTTAGAGCGTTTGAATAAAGATAAAGTCAAAGCAATTCTGATTAGTAAAGGTGTTTATCCTGAGAGTTTAGCTAATCAGTCTAGGTTCAATGCTCTTAACGAGTATGGCTCAACAATTGTGTCTCTATCGCCAGATTTCCATAATAAATTTGAGCCGTATGCAGGACCAGTTGATCTAAGAATAACTGCGCTAAAAAAGCTACATGATGCTGGCCTAAAGACATGGGTAAGCATGGAACCGTATCCAACGCCAAATTCAATACAACAGGACATAAGGGAGATTTTGAAGAAGATCTCGTTTGTCGACAAGATAGTGTTTGGTAAGTGGAATTATAGTAAGCGAACGAGCCAGTTTTTGCACTACAAGACCTTCTATAATTCAATGGCTTATGAAGTTATCAAGTTTTGTGCCAGGAACTCCATAGAGGTTCACATAAAAGAAGGAACAATCAGTTTACAACATTTGGCAACCAGCCAGCCAAAAGAAAAGAAACTCTTAGAGAACTATGCTTAAGAAGTCCTCAGAACAATGTCAGAGAACTTGAAGTATTCCCGTGCGCAGGATTAGTATTTATCTAATCAATTACTTAGTTTTATATCCTTGATCGTCGTAGTAAAATTCTTCTTTACGCTCATTGGGCGGATACGTCTCAAGGATTTCCTCACCGAGCCTTTCTGCCCAAATAAAAATACTACTATCTTTATTAAACTTAAGCTCAGCACTATTTGCTAGACGCTCCCATAAAACGGGCGTTTTGGTCTGATTAAAGTATAGTCGCTCCATTACAATATGAAAGGCTACAAGGGATCTAACCAGATCCTGAATACCCATAATAGCTGCGCTATCGATTATACGACTAATAATTGTAGACAGCTACCTGATAAAGGAAACGTAGCTGCTGAGGAAAGCCCTATTTACTTCAGTAAAGCAATCTAATTAATATGCATAGCCTAGGGCTTTTTGTGTTAAGTATAACTTTATTAAGCTTTAGCAGAACAAGTGTTTGTGGTATAATTCTGGGGAATTACAACTGAACGGTTTTAGGAGAGGCGATGGTATGAACTCTCAAGACTTCTATAATTTGCGCGTCAAAAGGGCAAAGGATTTTGGCTTTCCGGATCCGATTTTCGTTAACGCAGAGAAATTGACCGATAGAACGAGAGTTATATATTTGGTCGAAATTCAGGCCATTTT
Organism: Candidatus Aquicultor sp.; assembly: GCF_054640775.1. NCBI lineage: Bacteria > Bacillati > Actinomycetota > Candidatus Aquicultoria > Candidatus Aquicultorales > Candidatus Aquicultoraceae > Candidatus Aquicultor > Candidatus Aquicultor sp. The sequence goes on from NZ_JBTSLF010000045.1 coordinate 14,150, forward strand.
AATCCCCGACAAGAAACAAAATAGAACCCATCACTATGCTCTAAAGTTCTGTAAATTCAAAAAGATCAAAGAAGAACCATATTGGATTGAAGAAGATATTTGTGATAACAATGGGTTCACTATTGCAGATAGGGCCTCCTTAGAGAAGTTGGCAGCCTATATAAAGGCAAACGAATCGTTACTCAACATTGATATTCTGTCCAAAGAGTATACTTCCGCCATCTTAACTAATGACGAAGTGACAATTGATGTAGTTCGTCAAATACTGCAATCTGCAAAGAATAAAGATACAGTTTACCAATTATTTAAAGAGCAATATCCTGAACTCGATAAAAAGATACTGACCTATAAGCTGGTACAGGCCAGAAAGGTATCTCTTGATGAGTTTAAGGCTTCATCGTCTGATCCAGAAAAGAAAGAGCGTAATTACTGGCAACCTTTCCTAGAGCAAAACCGATGGATGTTCGGCTTATCTTATTTTGTTTTGCTTGATGAAAGCAGAATTGATCTATGGGATACCGCCGATTATTTGTTTGAATCAGAAGACGGATTCATAGATATTGTAGAAATTAAGCATCCTCATCTTGATTTTTGGCAGAAAGATCGGGAAGGTCAGTACAAGAAATATCGAGATTTTCTTCAGCACAGCGAAGACCTGAAAGGAGCTATAACTCAAGCTACTAATTACATATTTCAGGTTGAGAAGAAGTTCTCAGATCCTGACTGGTGTAGGCGACATGGATGTGAGACTCCGGTAAAACCAAAGTGCACGGTAATATCTGGACGATCTAACGAATGGACTATAGAAGAAAAAACTGCATTCCGCCTATTAAATGATTGTCTACATGGAGTTGAAGTTATTACTTTTGATCATTTATATAACAGGGCCGAAAAGCTTTTAAACACCCTGGAGAAAGAGGCATAAATCTTATAACGCATTTAAAAATGCAACAGTAGAGATATGGATTAGTATAAACAGTGTTGGGAGCTCGCCGCGACGCAAGCAACAAGTCAGGATGCAGGATGAGTGAAAATCAAGAAATGTTTCGCTGAAGCCCTTGGATGCGGTAATATGCGTGAGGTTTCCGAGAAGGCGGCAAACTGGAACTTCAATTTGCCCGAAGATCAGCATCTAATTCGTTCCGCCATTCTTTCTCTTCATGCAAACATTGAAGATATACTGAAGCATATCTTATTCCACCATATGGTACGCTTGATTAGCGAGGATGCATATCATCCTCAAGACGAAACTCACATACAAACACTGATCGACAACATCAAGCGCCTTTCTTTCAGCACAGTTCTCAATCTTCTGCAACCTTGCCTTGATGCCTGGGATAACGAGCCTCTAAAATGTCTAAAAGATATTAACCGAGTTCGCAACGATGCCGCGCATCGGGATCCTGATCATACGTTATACAAGGGGAGGAATCCTTTCAAGGACTATGATGCATTAGCAGAATTATTATCGGATACAATATATGCTCATGCAGAGCTTGGTGAGTTCTTTATTCAGAAAATCGGGCTTCCGCCGGATGGGTTACTTAGAGAAGTATAGCGATGAAGTCAACCACCGTTTACATTCTGTTACGAATTCAGAATTGTTCTTGGGATGCATAAAGATATTCAAAAAACAGCTTTGTAGAGTGGTTATTCTGCCATTTGAGTATTGTTTTGAAGTGCGGTTCGCCTTAATACTGGTCAAACGGCCGCCCTCAGCTTGTTATGTGCGGCTAATCGCAATGCTTAAAACTAGATTAAAAGCTAGAAACATCCGATAGGTGCTTGACCATTTTGATCCAAATTTCAGGAGGATTGAAATCAACGTCCAGGAATATGAGAAAGCAATGGTTATTTTGTCTAAGGTAAGCACGTCGGTTTTTGTGTGGGTGGTCACTATCCGTTACATCGCTATAATCTAATGGGTTAACATGTAGATATTTCCTGATTGCATCCTCAAGCACCGCTTGAGCATCAAGTGGTAATCGTTTAATTTCGTTGCTAGCTGATTGCGAAAATATGGTGCGGAACACTCTATGGCAACCTTATAAGGGTTTGCCAAAGACTTCTTCAAAACTGCATACTTTGCCTTCTGCAATCTCTCTATCAGCTTGTTCTAAAGATTCATTGAGGTCGGTCAAATCAAACGCTTCATCAGTTACGCCAATACCGGTTGCTGAACGGCTGACAACAAGACGTTTATAAGACCTTGCTTTTCCATTATGTCTTTTAATAGGCATTGCCATTTAACAAACCCCCTAATTCGAGAAATTGGTGCAACATATAAAGCCAGATTATTACCATACAAGATTGCAATAATAATATTGTATGGTAATTTTATTATAACAAAATAACTGCCACATATCTCAAAAAAATCGAATTCACCAAAGCAAATCGTTTTTTATTCCTATTTCTACATTTCAGTAAGCCGAAATAGAATGCAAAAACTCTCGACTAATTTTAATAATCTTGTATAATATCACTGCAGATCAGGGATGTACTTCACTAGTTTTCTCAGTTGTTCCAAGTT
>NZ_JBTSLF010000046.1:0-16638 GCF_054640775.1 Candidatus Aquicultor sp.
GAAGCGGACGAGAAGGTCACGTTAATTAAATGTAAAGTAGCCAGCATCATCGAAGATCCTGAAACCGGTGGTGTAATCGTTAAGGCAGAAGACATAATGGGCGGCGGTATCGTTGAGCAGAAGTTCGATATGGCGGTGCTCGCAACGGGCATGCAGCCGTCGACTACCGAACATAAGTTACCCGTTGACCTTAAATATGATGAAAACGGTCTGATAATCGAAGACCCGAGTAAACCGGGGATGTACGCGACCGGTTGCGCCAAGAGACCGGTTGATGTTACGACGAGTGTGAAGGATGCTACCGGATCAGCACTAAAGGCTATTCAAACTATGGTGAGGAGGTAGCGCTGTGGAGAAGAAACTTGGTATATATATCTGCACAGGTTGTGGTATAGGAGAAGCCCTCGATGTCGAGAAACTGGCCGCGATGGGGCCGCAGTACGGAGCTGCGGTCGTCAAGACGGATGAGTTTTTGTGTGGCGAGAAAGGCTCGCAAATCATACAACAAGACATTAAGGACGAAGGCATCAACACCATAGTTATTGCAGGATGCTCACAACGAGTCAACTTTGACGTATTCAATTATCCAAACTCGATAATAGAGCGGGTTAACTTACGCGAGCATGTAATCTGGTCTCATCCAGCGAACGATGAAGATACCCAGATGCTTGCTTCAGACTACATGAGGATGGGCATCTCGAAGGTAAAGAAGATGGAGATGTCCGAGCCGCATATCGAAGAAGACCTGACGAAAGCGGTGTTAGTAATCGGCGGCGGTATCACCGGCATGACCGCAGCGATAGAAAGCGCAAAAGCGGGATACGGTGTCGTGTTGGTTGAGAGGGAAGATAAACTCGGCGGTTTCATGGGCAAAATGCACAAGAAACTCCCGATGCAGTATCCGTATGCAAAGCTTGAAGACCCGGGCGTTGATGCAAAAATCGCCGAGGTCAAAAGCTATCCGAATATTACCGTATATACATCGTCCGAGGTTGCCGCAATCGCGGGTCAGCCTGGGCAGTTCGATGTTACCATCACTACAAGCGGGGGCGAAGTCAACGCCAAGATAGGTTCGGTCGTTCTTGCGAGCGGCTGGAAGCCGTACGATGCGACGAAGCTCGATACATATGGATACGGCGAGTTTGCGAACGTTGTGACAAACGTTCAGCTTGAAGAGATGGCGAAAAACGGCAAAATCGTCCGGCCATCGGACGGAAAGCCGGCCAAAAATGTGGCGTTTATCCAGTGCGCGGGCCAAAGAGACCCCGAGCATCTTTCGTATTGCTCGTCGGTTTGCTGTTTGACCTCGCTGAAGCAAGCAATGTATGTTCGTGAGCAGGATAAGAACGGCAAAGCCTATATCTTCTACAAAGACATGAGGACACCGGGCAGCTACGAACTCTTCTATAAAGAGGCTCAGAGCGATCCGGGAATCTTCTTAACAAAAGGAAACGTAACGAGTATCACCGAAGATGGCGCAAACAATGTAGTAGTCGAAGTGGAAGATACCCTGCTTGGAGCACCGGTTAAGGTCGCGGTCGACCTTCTTGTCCTGGCGACTGGTATGGTTCCGACTACTGCGGACGAGCCCATCCTTAATTTACAATACAGGCAGGGACCGGCGCTGCCGGATCTCGAGCTTTACAACGGGTTCGCGGATTCCAACTTTATCTGCTTCCCGTATGAGACAAGAAGAACCGGCGTGTACTCGGCCGGTGCCGTAAAGATGCCGCAGACCATCGCCGAGAGCGTTGAGGATGCGACAGGAGCGGCGCTCAAGGCCATCCAGGTCGTCGAGGCGACTACGAAAGGTATCGCTGTTCACCCGAGGGCCGGAGACAACACATACCCGGAGTTCTTTCTCCAGAGGTGTACGCAGTGTAAGAGGTGTACTGAGGAGTGCCCGTTCGGAACCCTCGACGAGGACGAGAAGGGTACGCCGAAGCCGAACCCGAATCGTTGCCGCAGGTGCGGTATCTGTCTCGGTGCGTGCCCGGAGAGAATCATCTCCTTTAAGAACTACAGCGTAGATATCCTTGCATCAGCCATTAAAGCGATCGATGTACCGGATGCGGAAGACAATAAACCGAGGGTCATCGCATTTGTTTGCGAGAACGATGCCTACCCGGCATTCGATATGGCCGGCATCAATCGCCTACAGTATAATCCGAACGTCCGTATGATTCCCGTGAGGTGCCTGGGATCGGTTAACACGGTCTGGATTGCAGACTCGCTCTCAAACGGTATCGATGGAATCTTGATGATAGGATGCAAATACGGCGATGACTACCAGTGCCACTTCGCAAAAGGTAGCGAACTTGCGAGCATAAGGATGGAGAAGGTACAGGAGACCCTCAACAGGCTCATGCTAGAGTCCGACAGGGTCCAGGTGCTGCAGCTCGCCATCAATGATTACGATAAAATACCGAGCATCATCGACGGATTCATGGAAAAAATCGATGAGGTTGGTCCCAATCCTTATAAAGGTTTCTAGGAGGGTAGTGAAATGTCAGAACAACAGTTTATGGCCGAGCCGGATTTAAAATTCATAAATGACATACAAAAGGCAGGAGGCGGCGATTTAAAGAAATGCTTCCAGTGCGCGACTTGCTCGGTTGTCTGCCACGTGACGCCTGAAGATAGTCCATTTCCAAGAAAAGAAATGATTTGGGCTCAGTGGGGGCAAAAAGAGAAGCTCATGAGCGATCCGGATGTATGGCTATGCCACCAGTGCAACGACTGCACAGCAAACTGCCCGCGGGGTGCAAAACCCGGCGACGTATTTGCGGGAATAAGAAGCGCATCCATCAAAGCACTTGCGTTTCCAAGTTTTATGGGTACATTGCTCAGCAGCCCGGGTTTAGCGATATTCGCTTGGGGTATACCAGTGGTTATATTGCTTGCAATAATAAGCTTGATGCCGGCTATCTACTCGATCATGCCTCACGGTCTAAACCCGCATAGTACGCTTGGAGAGATGATCAACGGATTAAATAATTCAGGTTGGGGCAATATGCCTGAGGGTCCGATAAAATGGTCAAATTTCTACCCAGAGATGGGTGTCGACATGACGTTTATAGCCTTGGCAAGTCTTGCGGTTATATCACTAGCAGTGGGTCTTGTTAGGCTCTGGAATACCATGGAGAAGAATCATGGACAGAAAGGGCTTATAGAAACCCCTGTTTATAATGTTATTGCGACGGTTCCGACAATTTTATCGCATGACAAGTTTATGGAGTGCGATACGAGCAAGAACAGGTATTATGGCCACCTAGGTGTTTTCTATGGTTTCGTCGGCGCTTTCGTGACAACGGCGATCGTATCGCTTAGCTTCTACCTTGTGGGAATAGCGACACCATTTACGATGGCTGACCATGGAGTGCTAACTGTTTTCGCAAAGCTTATCGGAAACTTGAGCGCAGCCGCTATTATCATCGGTGGAATCATTCTTTGGACTCAAAGGGCATCCTTTAAGAAGGGCGTATCCAGCTACTTTGACTGGACGCTCATCGTACTGGTAACAGGACTTGGAGTAACCGGACTTGCTGCTGAGTTAGTCAGGGTCGCTGATATGAAGTCGATTGCCTATCTGACATATTTCATTCATCTTGTATTTGTAGCGTATTTGTTCCTCTATTTTCCATTCTCTAAGATGGCTCACTTAGCCTACAGGACGGTCGGCATGGCGTTCGCAAGAACAGCCCAGCGTGACCTGCTCAAAGAGGATGAGAAACTAGCATAGAAATGTCGAATTAAGAATTGCGAATGTCGAATGACTGATGCAATATCTTGAAAGTGACGATAATAGTAAGTAAAAGGGCGGAGGAGACTTCGCCCTTTTTTATATAGGGCTACGAGAGAAACCTTCTGGCTAGATAGGCAAACTACTAAACTACTAAACTATTAATAGCATCGCTCAACAGAGCAAACTGCGTAGTTTACCTAGGCAAATGTACGTGGAATACCTAGTTTGTATTATCATATGAACGGGATTATAATAAAGCCACTATGGGAAAAATACGAATTTTGTTAGCAGAAGACCACGTACTTGTACGAGAGAGCCTTCGCCAGTACCTGGAGAAGGATCCAAACCTTGAAGTCGTCGGCGAAGCCGGGGATGGCGAGCAGATGGTGGCGTTGGCCGACGAGCTGCGGCCGGACCTGATCATCGCCGATATTGCGATGCCAAAACTCAACGGTATTGAGGCCATGAAGCAAATCAAAGCGATGAACCTTGCCATACCGGTGCTGATACTTACAGCTTACGACCTGGATCAGTATATATTCCCGCTTCTGGAGGCGGGTGCAGCGGGTTATCTACTGAAAGACATCAGCGGTCAGGAGCTTGTCGACAGTGTTTATCGGGTAAACAGGGGAGACTCGGTACTGCACCCGACCATAATGCGAAAGGTGATGCAGCGCTTCAGAAATACGGGCGATGGCCAGGAAACCCCATCCTTAGAGCTATTGACTGATCGAGAGGTCGAAGTATTAACGCTGGCTGCAAGGGGTAAAAGCAATAAGGAAATCGCTGAGGAACTCAACGTTAGCGTGCGCACAGTTGAGGCCCATCTGGGACACATATTTAATAAATTGGATGTCGGTTCACGAACTGAGGCGGTAATCCTTGCTCTTAGGAAAGGCTGGGTCGGCCTGGAATAGCCCGGTAGCGATTAATGAAAAATAAGCCGGTTTTGAAAAATAATAATAATAATAAAGAAGGGGAAGGACGTTCTAACCGCCTCTTAAGTAACCCACAATTATGGTCGATTGTGGTTATTTTTGTTTTAATCACCCTCCATTATTACGATAACCTGACAAGCTTCAGGTTATTCGCGGAGCCCGACTTGCCGCTAGGCATTACGCGGCACACGATCGATCGTATACTCTATCTCGTACCAATTATCCTCAGCAGCCTTATATTTGGCTCGAAAGGTGGCAAAATAACCGTCGTCGTTGCATTCCTGGCAATGTTACCGCAGGCGATATTCATATCAGCAGCGTCGCTCAGCGCGCTCTGGGAAACCGTGACCATAACCCTTATTGGCAGTCTAGCACCGATTGGATTAGACCACTACAGAAAACAGGAGATCCAGCTTGTTGAGACAAAAGAGCGGCTGGAATCCACCGAGCGCGAACTCTTCTCAAAAGTACAGCTTTCGATAGAGCAGCAACGACAGCTCTCGGTTATCAATACGTTCTCGCGGATGCTCAGCCAATCGCTGGAATTCGAGCAAGTCATGAGTACGACCGTTGATATGGTTATGGGCGTAATGCAGGTCGAAGTCGTTATAATCTTCTCACTGGAAAACGACGGTGTGCTTAAGGTGGTCTCATACCGCGGAATTCAAGAAGAATCCGCGGTAGCGCTCGAGGGTATGCAACTTGGAGAGGGTCTTTCGGGACGCGTGGCCCAGATAGGTAAGCCATTGGTTATAGAAGATGTTTCGGCCGAGCCCAAACTGTGCAAGCTGCCGGTTGCCGTCGAGCAACTTAAGACAGAGCTATGCGTGCCGTTGATGGCCCACGGCAAGGTCATGGGAACGCTGTTCGTGGCATCACGTTTGGAACGAGACTTTGCGGGTCCCGATGTGGAACTGCTCATGGCTCTCGGAAACCTGGTCGGCGTGGCTATGCGAAACGCCTATCTTTATCGCGACCGTGAGATCGCCGCAGCGCAGCTCAAATCGTCCGAAAAACGATATCGGCAGCTATTTGAAAACGCCCACGACGCGATCTGGGTGCAGAATCTTACCGGTGTGATTACCGCCGCCAACACCGCCGCAGCGGAGCTATTTGGGTGCTCGTTGGGCGAGCTGGTAGGGGCGGATAGCAATCAGTTCTTTATGCACAGGGACTCCATTCTTTCCTCCGCCATACAAAAGGATATGTTGAGCGGCAATCTCGAAGTATCTCAAGAACCGTTTAGGCAGAAAATAACAAAGAAAGACGGAGCGCAAGCGATCATCATGTTAACTACAAACCTGCTTTCATCAAACGGTCACCCCGATGGGTTCCAGTTCATCGGCAGGGATATAACAAAAGAAGTGCGTATGCAAGAAAACCAGTCGTTTTACCTGCAGCAGATTACTAAAGCGCATGAGGACGAGCGCCTGCGCATTTCCCGAGACCTGCACGACTCAACGGCCCAGAATATAATCGCAATGCTTCGCCAGGTTGAGAAATTTAGCGAGGAGAATACCCAGTTTTCGGATGACAAACTGAAATTCCTTTGGAGTTTACATGCCGAACTCAAGGAAACCCTGCAGGAGATCCGCGAGCTTAGCCGAGACCTGAGGCCGTCGGTGCTTGACAACCTCGGTCTGCTGCCGGCTGTAGAGTGGTTGGTGCAGCAACTTGAGAACGACCATGATATAAAAGCAACGCTCGAGGTGACGGGTAAAGATCATCGGTTCGCCCCTGAGCTGGAGATAACCCTCTTCCGCATTATTCAGGAGGCCCTTCGAAACATCGTCAAACACTCCGGCGCCTCAGAAGTTAAGGTAAACATAGAGCTTAACGATGGTGAGACCAAGGTGACTATCCGCGATAACGGCCAGGGCTTCAAATTGCCTGCAACGACCGGCGAGCTGTCGCGGCAGGGAAAGCTCGGCATCGACGGCATGCAGACCAGGGCGCGCCTGGTCGGCGGCACATTCGACTTGACCACAAACCCGGGCGAGGGCACTACAATTAATGTAACCATCCCCGCCTAGGGATAACTACTGAACGGGAAATATTGCTTTCTTTCAATCTTCGAAAAGCTTCTTATACTCTCCATACCCCTCTTTTTCAAGGTCTTCTTTCGGTATGAACCGCAGAGCGGCGGAATTCATGCAATACCGCAGTCCGGTCGGCGCGGGTCCGTCGTTAAAAACGTGCCCTAAATGAGAATCGGCGTGTTTGCTTCGCACCTCGATTCTCCCGAACAGACCGGTCTCTTTCTTTTCAACTATATCTTCCGGCGCTAATGGCTTCGTAAAGCTCGGCCAGCCTGTCCCGGAATCGAATTTGTCTTTTGAGCTAAACAACACCTCGCCGGAAACGACATCAACGTAAATACCTTCCTTTTTATTGTCCCAGTATTCGTTGTTGAAAGGGGGCTCTGTTCCGTTTTCTTGCGTTACCTCATATTGCTTGGGGGTCAGCGTTTTTTTTAGCTGCTCTTTCGTTGGCTTTTCGTCCCTTCTTCGCTCCATGTCTCTTCCAACCTCCTCTCTCTACCCGAGGCTATCTTATATGTCTTGTAGTGTGCGGATTGTTTTTTGTAATAGTCCTGGTGATACTCTTCGGCTTTGAAAAACTTGCCGGCGGGACGTATTGCCGTTGCGATTGGTTTGTCGAATCTACCTGAATTCTGAAGCTGTTCTTTTGATAGTTCGGCAAGCCGCCGTTGGGTTTCGTTATGATAAAAGATTGCGGTGTGGTACTGGGAACCCCTGTCAAAAAACTGCCCTCCCGCGTCGGTGGGGTCTATGTTATGCCAGAAGAAATCAAGCAATTGCTCGTAGGAGATCTTTGATGGATCATAGGTTACCTGGACCGCCTCATAATGCCCGGTCGTTCCGGAGGATACTTCGTGATATGTCGGGTTCTGCGTATGCCCTCCGGTATACCCGGATACTGCGGACACGACCCCGTCTAATTGCTTAAAAGCGGCTTCAATGCACCAGAAGCAGCCCCCGGCAAACGTCGCTTTTTCCAGTTTTTCATTTTCGCTCATCGCACTCGCACCTTTCTGGTCGTCATATCGATTGCGTCCATTATTCCACTATGAATAAACGTGACGACGATTACCTATATATAGCCCCAAGCACCCGTAATTATTCACTTAAGAGAAGTGTTGTTGGAGCGATGTTCGTTCTTCGATCGCGCCTGAGTCCTGCTAATATCTTCTTGCTTCAGGTGTAAGAGAACGCGATATAAAAATACCAATACCTGGGTAAAGGTACGTGAAGACATAAATAATGGTACGCTATCATGCTTATGCTATCAGGGAGGTACGTAATGAAGATTGCCGCAATAGTGCTTGGTTTTCTGGGGGCGGTCGCCGGTTTCTTTGGGGCGTTCATCGTATACAATGCAGGCCAGGCAGGTGCCGTTAATACCATACCGGGGATTGCAAGAATTCCGTCCGCTTATTTTGCGTTACTTTTGGCGCTGGTGGCACTTGTAGGTGCAGGGATTACAGAAACGAGGCTAAAGCTAGGCGGCTATCTTATATTAATCGTGGGGGTCGGAGGGCTTATCGCGCAAGTAAGCGCGTACGCTGTCGCCGGTCCGCTGCTCATAATCGGCGGCATTTTGGCCCTGATAGATGGCTACAGACAACGCCCAACTGCCCAGCCGGCAGGCGCCGGTGGGAACAAACAGCTGCAGCAAGGGAGACGGAAGACCGGCTAATCGGTATGTGACCCTATGGTTGAGAGAGACCAGCCTTAGCCTCTTCAATAGTCTTGAAAAGCCCTATACCGGCGCTTTCAAATAAATTGAAACGCTCAAGCTTCATTATTGGGTAATTACTGTGTCCTACAACGATGGCTATCCGTATACCGGCGTCTCTCTCTTTAAGTTTGTCTTTATATACCGACAAAAGCCCGACCCCAGAACTATCTAATATGGAGCACTCCGATAAATCGACGATCAACCGTCTTGGGGCTTCTGCTAAAAGGCCGGCAAGAGTATCGTTTATCCTCTCTTTATTTGAGAAATCACACTCACCGGAAAAGCTTACGATGTGGATACCTAAAGTATCCTTGCTGGTATTAGCTTCAAACAAACGATCACCCTATGATTGTAATAGTAGAAATATCTATGTTTGAAGATACCCTTTTAAAACACCGCGAAAACGCAACCGCATGGAATATCATACCTAATATTAGGGAGTCATGGTCACACGTTTGCCATAAGGCATGCGCAAGATATCCATCTCTATATTCATCTAACCTGACACATTCTCAAAAACAAGGGTAAAAGATGTGTAAGTACACATAAAAGGAGGCGAGGACAATGCAAGAGCGGGAACCACGCAAAGAAGAAGCTAAGGCCGTACCGGAGGAGCGGATGATGCGTAGAGAGGAGATGCGGGCGGGCAATGTAACTCCCATGACGCGCGCAACCTATTCGCCGGCCTGGTATAGCCGTATTAACTGGGGAAGCGCTATTGGAGGCGCTTTCGTGGGGTTAGCATCCTGGCTGGTGCTTAATGCACTTGGCTATGTGATCGCTTTCGGCACATCGTCTGCGACATCGCTTGCCGACATTCGTAGCATCGCTACGGGTCTCGGTATTTGGGTCGCGATCAGTGCTGCGATATCATGGTTCATCGGCGCGTATGCCGCATCGAAGTTTGCTCGCGCGCGGCTTGCAAGTGATGGTCTGTGGTATGGTGTCGCAGTCTGGGGTTTTATTAGCATGATCGGGCTTTTATTGAGCACGTTGATCTTACCGGGCTTACTCTCATTTGTCGCTAACTGGATATCCGCAGGTCTTGGCATACCAAATACGGCCAACACCTCACCGAGCGGCGTCAGTAATGTCGTAAACGTAACCATGTTGGCAGCCGGATTTGTTTTAGCAACTTCACTCTTGGGCCTACTTGGTTCGTTGCTGGGCGGCTGGTTAGGATCACGTAGGTTAAGTATGGCCGAAGCCGCACGAGAAGAGGCCGAACGCGAGCGCATGGCAGCGTAGTACGTTGCTATGACCAACTGCACGAGATGAATACAAAAAGCCCCGGGGTGCCGGGGCTTTTTCACTCGTTCTTTATCAGCGCCGATGCTATTTCAAGGAGCATATCTCTACTAAGCGAAAAATCACCCCGATATTCATTTAGGGCATGAACGAAGATGGCTTTGTCTCCAACGTGTAATTCGAGCGCAAAAAGCCCTACATACGAATAAAGAATCGCATCAGACCCAGAGACTTTCAGGTTCTCGCTCTGAACCTTTGGGATTGGACCCTCATGAATAGCAGCGCCGGTTAAACCCTTATGGCTTCGCTCCGTGAATGTCTTTTCTTCGCAAACCCCATTCATCCTGTTAAGAAACTGCTCTTTTACAGCGCCCGAACGAGGTGTATCGACCTCCTCGATAATGAAGCCATCTGCACCTTTCTTGTACAAAAGGCTCGCCGTCCAGTTTGTAGTATCGGTACTCTCCAATGTTATCGGCTGGCCAGTAAATCCTCGATACGAGTTACCGAGGGTTTGGAAGTTATACTTTTGAAGTTCTCCAGGCAGCAGAAGGCGACGGTAGTATTTGTTAGTAGGCTCTCGATTATCAGGAGCAGACATAGCCGGTAACGCCGAAATCTTTACAGGATCGATACTTGCCGTCATCGAGTACTTAAGCCTGTCGTTATCTATGAACCTGTCGATTTTTAACGGCAGGCCGGTCTTCTTATCCAAATACGCATCGATGTAGGAGCGCCCTATATAGTCTTCTTTTAGGCCGTCTCGCAGCTTTTTCTTATATGAGTTTGAAGGGCCGATTCTTATCTTATAGGCTTCTCGACCAGCTAGTGTCACGGTCTGCTTTGGACCATAGCTATAATCGGAAGCGCTACCGCCGATATACGTCGGATCGTAGAAATACGATAAGAACTCGCTGTTCGACGTAGCGTATGCATACGATGGGAGCTTTCTGAATGCTTCAGCGGCTTCTCCGAAAAGGTCCATAAACGTTTCAGGGGAGTACTGGTTCTTTGCTTGCTCAAGAGCGGAGTCGTTAATCTCGGTGTCGTAGAGCATATATGGTCTGAACCCGCCCCAGGCGTATTGCTTAAGGGTAAGCGAGTCCTTTTCGCGTGTAAATAAATACGCGCTTTTGTCGCCTCGATGCCCACGTTCTTGGATAACGATACTCTTAGTCTTCGGGTCAAACCAGTAGTCTCTTGTATCGCTGAAAGCACCCGTGAACCCCCGGGTTATATGTACGATAGATTTATCAAGCGCTATTGTAGCAACGACATCGCCTCGTCGAGCGTAGGTCTCAAGCGCCGCTAACCGTTTCTGCTCGCTCTTGCTAGAGGTTGAGGCTACAGTAGCTTTCTTGGCAGTGCTTGATGAGCATGACGATAGTAGGGCGGTTATAAAAAAGATGAAAAAGAGAACCAAACCTTTTCTTAAGAACACTAGCATGCTCACCACAGCCTCCACTTCATTCTCAACGGGAAACTAATGCGGGTAAAGATCGGAAGATACCACCTATTTAGCAATCATACTATAATGCTTAATCCTAATACCTGCAAGGTTTACGCTTCGCACACCTTGAATTCAACACGTATCGAGCCGTCGTTCTGGATATTAGCGATAATCCCTTCTTCAGAAGAGAGAACCCATGTAGTTTTGTCTGGCCTTACAGGGGAGGGTTTCCTGGAGGTAGTCTTGAGTTGCTGCTTTGTCTCTAGCGCAGATGGCTTATTGATTGGTTCATGATCGATTCTACTGCAACCATATAGAAATAGCACTAAAGCAAATATAAGGGCTAGACGCTTATACACACTATCTCCTTCAAATAGTTCAGTAAGACCAGTATAATGCAAGAAACTCTTGGCTAGAAGTGAAAAGTCCTGGTATCACTACCAGGAATGGCGTCAACTCCTGTCCCATTTAGACGTAAGCATTTCGCCTAAGCGTATTCCTGGAAATATAGCTGCTACGAAGAATGTTCACAAATATGCATAAGAAGATATTTGTCACATGGGCCTGATGAATTTGGTATTAGGTGGGCTATCTCGGGCTTAGGCATCACCTCGAATCCAGACTTTGATCGCCAGGTGTTTGATTCAAGGAAAAGTTTATATAAACTAGCAATAGATCAGCTTTTTATCAGTTTCACCATTTATAATAGAATCACATTGACTTGCTGAATTAGGGCATGGTTTGAAAGTTACAAGTATGATGTGCCGTTTGTGCGATTAATAAGAATGTTAAAATGCGCAGTCGCATCTCGGTTCTGCTGATGGATTTATTGGCAGTGCGCAAATTAATTGACCTGATGAAAGGGAAAATATGCTCTACTTGGAACTACTGAAAAGTCGCAAGTGGCTAGCGATAATAGCAATTGGCACCCTATTACTGCTCTTATCGCCTTTGCACATAAGCTCCGTGAATGCTGCCCAAACGTACAGTGTTATAGCATCCTGGCCTGAAACGTGGCAGGTTAACCACCCAGCCGACATAGCCAGTGATGCATCTGGTAATCTCTATGTTGTTGATTCGGATAACGACCGCATCAAAGAGTTCAGCGCGAGCGGTGCACTTATTACGGTTTGGGGAACGTTTGGCGTGGGAGATGGGCAGTTGAGTAATCCGAAGGGGATAGCCATCGACCGGTCGGGCAACGTCTACGTTGTCGACAGCGGCAATAACCGCATTCAGAAGTTCACGCCAGACGGACGATTTCTCGCAAAATGGGGCGGCTACGGCGAGAACAAGGGGCAATTTCGCTATCCCACCCAGATCGCGATTGATACGTCGGGCAACGTCTACGTTGTCGACAGCGGCAATAACCGCATTCATGAGTTCGCGAGTGATGGAACGTTTATTAAGGCGTGGGGTAGCGGACCGGGTCATGGAACATGGGATTTTAATAATCCTCAGGATATCGCCGTAGATTCGAAGGGCTACGTATATGTTGCCGATACCTTAAATAATCGCGTCCAGATCTTTACTCCCACCGGCGGTTATTGGGGAACGTGGGATGGAAGTGGGCAGACCGATGCCCCCCGGTTCTCATCACCCTCGGCAATAGCGATTGATGGTTCGGACAACGTTTATGTAGTCAACTGGAGTGACAATGGTTATAGCGTTCGGAAATTTGATACCAATGGTAGTAATGGTACGCATTGGGGATATAAAGGTTCTCAAAACGGCCAGTTTTTATATCCGGGCGGTATAACTATCGCCCCCTCTGGCAACGTCTATATCGCCGATACCTTAAATAACCGCGTGCAAGAATTTACATCGAACGGCACATTTATCGATAAGTGGGGCTCACAAAATGCCGCCGACGGTGCGTTTAAATCCCCACGGGGCGTCGCGATCGACTCAAAAGGGTTTATGTATATTGCGGATACGGAAAACGATAGGGTGCAAAAGCTCACGGCTGATGGCGCCTTCGTCACTGCGTGGGGTGTCGATGAGGCCGGGGACGGACGGCTTGATAGGCCAAGCGGCATAGCGGTAGGTCCCACAGGCGAAATTTATGTACTCGATCGCACCCGTATGCGCATATTTACTCCCGATGGCGCGTATATCAGCGGGTGGGGTGCTTCGGGTTGGAACACCGGCATCCAAACCGAACCATCAGACATTGCGGTCGATGCATCAGGATATGTGTACATCGCCGATATTTACAACCACCAGGTGTTAAAGCTGACATCGGATGGTACGCTCGTCGTGTCCTGGGGGAAGGATGGGACAGGTTCCTCATATAAAGATGGTGCATTTTCTCCTGCCGGGATTACCGCTGATACGTCCGGGAACATCTATGTCATCGATAGCCTCTACAACGCGGTTTTTAAATATAAATCCGATGGCAGCTTTGTCACGCGCTGGGGATCATTCGGCTCGGACGATGGTTTATGCAGCAGGCCATGCAGAGTGACTGTCGATACGTCGGGAAATGTCTATGTAGCCGACAGCGGTAATAACCGCATACAAAAATTCTCCGCGAGCGGTGATTTCTTAGCCGCATGGGGGTCATTTGATGTGGGCAATAAAGGGCTTAAGGAGCCGCACGGACTGGCTGTGGATACATCGGGTAACGTGTATGTGGCCGATACCAATAACCACCAAATACGAAAGTACGCGCCTAAAGAGAGAGCCCAGTTTAAGGATGTGCCGCAAAGCGCATGGTATGCAGCATATGTTAACGAGCTCGCTGAGCAGAACATCATCAGGGGCTACACTGATAACGTGTTCTTGCCCCATAACTCTGTTACACGAGCGGAGTTTGCGAAGATCATTGTCTTAGCGATGGGTGAAGCTACGTCGTCTGGCGGATCATCGTTTGCTGATGTACCCGGCTCATTCTGGGGAAAGGACTATATTGAGAGGGCTAAAGAACTCGGTATTATCGCCGGTTACCCCGACGGCACGTTCCGGCCGTCTGCAAGTATCACGCGAGAAGAGATAACAGCGATTACTATAAAGGCCGGGCGATTTTCACCGGAGACGCAATATTACTATATGTTTCCTGATGTAGCGTCTTCGTCTTGGAGCTGGCCGTACATTCTAAAAGCAAAAAACCTCAATATTATCAGTGGCTACCTAGACGGTACATTCCATCCCTCGAGCCCTGTGACGCGCGCCGAGGCTTCGGCGATCGTGGACCTCTTGGTCAAAGCACTGAAATAACTTTCCTATCAATCCTCCAAGATTGCGGCTTTAATGTTCTTTATTCCATGGGTTCTTAAGTGGGGTCGGTGGTGAGTAATAGTCTTACAGCATCAAGTGAAACGCCAAGGCTGGTCAAGTATTTCCGTGAAATAAGCATCGGATATGTATATATACAATTAGTGTGCATAGCTATGTACACAATGCCTTTATTCCCGAGGTGCGCCGGTTGTTTTCTTTAAAAGCAAAAACCCCGGCATTTCTGCCAGGCTTTCGGTGGAGAATAGGGGACGATCTTCGAACCCTTGTTAATAGTGGGATTAAATCTTAAGAAATAAGAAGGATGAGCCATAGTACGCCTCTGTCGACGTTAGCTTTAACCAGCGGGGGCAATCAGGCCGAAATGAAAAACAAACCAGCGTTATTGCCTGTCTGACTGAAAGCTGTGTTACGTGTTTATTCGGCTTTGATATTTGATTTGGCAACCTATTGCTCCTGCAAGATTTATTGAAAAGTCTTCGACTGCTTTATGTAATTCAACTAAGTCCTGTTCCGAATAATATTTATGAGTATAGAGTGAAATATATGAATGGTAATTTGATTCACCGCTTATTGGCGAGTTACCAATCGTCTTACATTTCAATGAGACATAGCTAACAGATCCTGCTGCTGTTAATGAATTTTGCATTTTCTTGAAGTTATTCCAATGCTCAATTTCAGAATCAGAATCGGCGTACAGGACATATAATGCTATCGAAATTTTGCCATTCGTTACTTTTTGAATAATCTTTTCCAATACGTTCTTGTTTATATTCGCAAGGTCGTAAAATGGGTCTATCAAAATCAAGGCGTCTTCGGTGTCTGAGAACTCACAATCGATAATAGAATATCCGTCATTGTGGTCAAACCCGGCCAGTGATATTACTTCTAAGCCTGTATTTGCAAGGTCGCATCGTGCATCTGCATCTTTGTCGGATGAGTATATGCTGACCTTATTATCATTTGCCGCGCTGATTTGAGCAACTAAATGACCGCTGCCGTAGTACCCTTGAATACAATCTTGTTGGGCGCTTTTTAGTGGACAAGGATCGAGCTTCTTTATTCTTTTTGCTACTATTTCGTGAATCAGTTCTTGCCAAGGACGCCCTCCAAAAGGATCATAAAATGCTAAGCGCTCACTCGTAGTCCGACAATGCCAATTAATAAACTCTGCTAATAGACCATGCTTTATTAGATCGCCTCCATTTCCCATTGTGTATGGTAATGGTTTGGATTTTAATTCAGCTGGCCAATAATAGTACGTTTTGCCGCATGGTTTTATGATACGTTCATTCTCTCTAATTTGTAATTTATGCAGATCAAGTTTCCAAGTTCCTGTGACGCCCATCAGGAGAGCATATGCGGAAATAACAGCATCCCACTCATGGTCATTAGAGGTTTTTATCTTTATGCCTAATTTGCCTGACATAAAACTATCCATTGCTTCACTGTCATTAGTATAGGCATATATTTTTTGAGTTAAGCAATGATAAAGAACTTTCGGATGAGTCTCTGATAAGAAAATACCGTCTAAGTTCTTAGCGACTTCAATGAGTACCGACATGCCGTTTATGCCCATAGCGCCAGAAAGGTAATTTGGTGTCATTACGCTATTACGAACATCTGGATATTTATTTCTTAACCATGTATCGGCAGGTCTCCAACCACTGTTGCCTGTACCCCAGCAGGATAATGTATCAACGCCTAACCCAATAATATTTTCATTTTTTAATATTTTGCAGATAACAGCTTCAGAGTTTTTCGCTGTCTCGATTCTAATATCAACAGGCTTACTCTTTTCAATTCTTAGGATGGCAAGACCATTTTTATCATTACCGCCGGGGTCGTAACCAACAATCGTACCATTTATTTGATATGTCTCATCCATGTTGTCTATTATTTCCTCTCACGCACATAACCATTGTATGCATTGATCCATATAATACCCCAAACTTGCTACTAGTGCCCATATAAGACGCATACAAAAATACGTCTCTTGTCGCTATAGTCAGTGCTAGATGTGTCTGTTTATACGGATCGGGTCCTTGATTGAGACCATGCGCGCAAATCATTGTAATGCCTCATAAGAATGGAAAACACCCGTCCTATATGTGCGGGTGAAGCAATTGGTGAGAGAGCGGTTTCACCCTCTGCCACTCGTTTGAAGTGTGCTCAGCCTGCCACAAATCATAATTCATTTGCAGATTAAGCCAAAAATCAGGGGTAGTATCAAATGCACGGGATAAACGGAGTGCCAT
>NZ_JBTSLF010000047.1:0-16601 GCF_054640775.1 Candidatus Aquicultor sp.
TATTTGTTTTCATTATTGTCTTTACGACTCTGTGCCTATTAAAGAGTCGGAGCCTTCTACAAAGGCTCCGACTTACTCTCTCGTTTTACGATACGGAACCGATAAATTTCAGCGTACTGCACGGCCTTAAAGCCGTGCAGTTGTTAAACTAATTTAAATTCGCACGAGATTGCAGGTCACAGCAGATTAATATATCAGTCTTCTTCATCGTTGTCAATATCTGCTGAGATATACGGCTCTTCCTCGGTCTCAGGAGAGGTTATCTCCCCAGCAAGCTCTATGGTACCGACAAGAGACGGGCCCTCTTCCATGAAGGATTCGGTATCTTCGCTAAAGAAGAGGTCCTCGGGACGCTCACCTTCCACGACCTCCATGAATGGTTCCTCCTCCTCGCCGGTCGCCATGACCCTGATCGAGCGGTACCTGCTCATGCCGGTCGCAGCCGGGATGAGTTTACCGATAATAACGTTCTCTTTGAGACCGAGCAGCGGGTCGCTTTTGCCGGCGATCGCCGCATCGGTAAGAACCCTTGTGGTCTCCTGGAACGATGCCGCCGACAGAAAGCTATCCGTCGCAAGAGACGCCTTCGTAATACCTAGCAAGGTCTGCTTCGCCGTTGCCGGCTCGCCACCCTCGGCAACTACGCGCGCGTTTTCGTCCTCGAACTGAAGCCTGTCAAGAAGCTGGCCCGGTAAGAGGTCTGTGTCACCTGGCTCTGCAACGGTGACTTTGCGCATCATCTGTCGCACGATTATCTCAATATGCTTATCGTTGATATCAACGCCCTGGCTCTTGTAGACTTCCTGGACCTCGCCCACCATGTAGAGTTCAACCGCCCTACCGCTGATGCGGAGGATGTCATGCGGGTTCAAGCTACCTTCGGTCAGCTGGTCGCCGGCCTGGACTTTATCGCCATTCGATACCCTCAAACGGGCGCGCCTCGTAACTTGATATATCCGCTCTTTGTTTTCTCCGCCATGGACGATGATCTTTCTCAGTTTTTCGGTCTCTTTGATCTCAATCGTGCCGCCGATTTCGGCAATCTGGGCCTCGCCTTTCGGGCGACGTGCCTCGAAAAGCTCGACTACACGCGGTAGACCGTGCGTAATGTCCTCACCCGCAACACCGCCGGTATGGAAGGTACGCATGGTAAGCTGTGTACCCGGCTCGCCGATGGACTGGGCCGCGATGATACCGACGGCCTCGCCGATATCGACAAGACGACCATTCGCCAAACTCCAGCCATAGCACTGGCGGCATACGCCGTGTTTTGCTTCACAGGCAAGTACGGAACGTACCATGACATGCTTGACTCCCGCATCTCTCAGACGGAAGACATCCGGGTTTCTTATTTCAGATCCCCTGGCAAGGATTACTTCCTTACTCTCGGGGTGTACGACCGTCTCAAGAACTACCCTTCCCATGAGACCGT
The DNA here is from genome assembly GCF_054640775.1 of Candidatus Aquicultor sp. Lineage (NCBI taxonomy): Bacteria > Bacillati > Actinomycetota > Candidatus Aquicultoria > Candidatus Aquicultorales > Candidatus Aquicultoraceae > Candidatus Aquicultor > Candidatus Aquicultor sp. The sequence goes on from NZ_JBTSLF010000047.1 coordinate 1,433, forward strand.
TCTTGTTTGCCTCGCCTTCGGGGTCGAGTACCGGAACCGCGATTCCCGATTCGGTGCCACAGTCTATCTCACGGATGATGACATCCTGGGAGACATCGACAAGCCTTCTCGTCAAGTAACCGGAGTCGGCGGTTCTTAGCGCCGTGTCCGCAAGACCCTTACGGGCGCCGTGCGTAGAAATAAAGTACTCGAGAACCGAAAGGCCCTCGCGGAAGTTCGCCTTGATCGGACGGTCGATAATATCTCCCTTAGGATTAGCGACCAGGCCTCGCATACCGGCGAGCTGCCTGAGCTGCTTCAGGTTACCACGGGCACCGGAGTTGGCCATCATATAGATGGGGTTGAACTTATCGAAGTTGTTCTCCATCGCCTCGGATACGTCCTCGGTTGCCTTGGTCCAGATATCGACTACCCTTTGATGGCGCTCCTCGTTGGTGATAAGACCGCGCCTGTATTGCTTCTCGATGCGGTCGACAGCGATTTCCGGCTCGTCCAGGATATCCCACTTATTCTCAGGGACTTTAACGTCGCTGATGCTGATGGTGATACCGGCACGGGTCGCGTAATGAAACCCGAGCGCCTTTACCCTGTCAAGGATTCTCACCGTTTCGCCAAGCGTCCTTTCGGCAGTGCATCTCTCGACTATCCTGGCCAGCTCTCTCTTGCCGACCTCGTAGTTTACGTATTCAAAATCATCCGGCAGCGCCTGGTTGAAGATAATCCTTCCGATGGTGGTCTCAAGCCTGGTGCGCTCGCCTTTTGCGTTTTTCTCTCTCAGCTCGATCTTGGCCTGAAGGTCAGCCTCTCCGCCTTCAAAGGCGAGGGCGGCTTCTTCCTTGCTGCCGAATACCGAGCCTTCTCCCTTGCTGCCGTCACGCTGTGCGGTCAGGAAGTAAATCCCGAGGACCATGTCCTGCGTCGGAGTTACCAGCGGACGCCCGTGCGCCGGCGAGAGAATATTGTTTGCGGACAGCATGAGTACCCTGGCCTCGGCCTGGGCCTCTACAGAAAGCGGCAGGTGAACCGCCATCTGGTCGCCGTCAAAGTCAGCGTTAAACGCCGTACATACCAGCGGATGTATCTGGATGGCCTTTCCCTCAACGAGAATCGGCTCAAATGCCTGGATACCGAGGCGATGAAGCGTCGGCGCCCTATTCAAAAGTACCGGGTGCTCCTTGATGACTTCCTCAAGAACATCCCAGACCAACGGCTTTGCCCTCTCGACCATTCTCTTCGCGCTCTTTATATTCTGCACGTGCCCGAGGTCGACGAGCCTCTTCATAACAAACGGCTTAAACAGCTCAAGCGCCATGACCTTCGGAAGACCGCACTGGTGCAGCCTCAACTCCGGGCCGACGACGATAACCGAACGGCCGGAATAATCGACTCGTTTACCCAACAGGTTTTGGCGGAACCGGCCTTGCTTACCTTTGAGCATATCGCTTAAGGATTTCAGCGGCCTGTTGCCCGGGCCGGTAACCGGCCTGCCGCGGCGACCGTTGTCAAACAGCGCGTCCACAGCCTCCTGGAGCATCCTTTTCTCGTTGTTTACGATAATCTCAGGCGCGCCCAGGTCAAGCAGTCTTTTTAGCCTGTTGTTTCTATTGATGACCCTGCGGTAGAGATCATTAAGATCGGACGTGGCAAAACGACCACCGTCGAGCTGGACCATCGGGCGAAGATCCGGCGGAATAACCGGAATCGCCTCAAGGATCATCCACTCGGGTTTATTACCCGACCTCTTAAACGCTGAGGTGACTTTTAGCCGCTTGACCGCACGGCTTCTCTTTTGTCCCGTCGCAGTCTTTATCGTCTGGCGCTGATCGAGCGCCTCATGCTCGAGGTCTACGCGTGAAAGCAATTCTTTGATCGATTCTGCGCCCATACCGCCATTAAAGTAGTCGCCGTAGCGCACTTTCAGTTCGCGGTAAAGCTGCTCGTCGCCGATCAACTGCTTTGGCTGCAACGACTCGAACGTGGTGAAGACCTTGCCCACCCAGTCGACCTTACGCGTCACTTCAGTATTTACCTCTTTGACCAGTTTCTTGGTCTCGGATTCGATCTTCTTAACGGCCGCATCCGGTGATCCACCATCGGCGACCTCCATGCCTTCGCCCTCTTCCGGCTCTATCTCGCCGCGGGCGATTTTAATCTTGCGCTCCCGTTGAGCCTCGATCTCAGCGAGCCTCTCCTCGGCATGCTTCTTCGCTTCGACTATCTCCTCATCGAGTTCGACCTTAAGCGTCGGGATATCCTTCTCCCTCTCCTCCACGTTTACGTCCGTTACGATATACGCCGCAAAGTAGATGACCTTCTCGAGATCCTTCGGGGAAATATCAAGCAGGTATCCCATCCGTGACGGGACGCCTTTGAAATACCATATGTGCGTAACGGGGGCCGCAAGCTCGATATGGCCCATGCGCTCGCGCCTGACCTTGGAGCGAGTTACCTCGACACCGCAGCGCTCGCAGATAATGCCCTTAAACCGCACCCTCTTATACTTACCGCAATAGCATTCCCAATCCTTGGTCGGCCCGAATATCTTTTCACAGAAGAGGCCGTCCTTTTCAGGCTTGAGCGTACGATAGTTTATGGTCTCGGGTTTCTTGACCTCTCCATTGGACCAGGCGCGAACCTGCTCGGGTGAGGTAAGACCAATTTTTAAGGCATCAAAATTGTTAATATCTAACAAAGAGTTAACCTCCCAAAAAATAAGACTCTCGGACAGGGGTTCTGTCCTTTACTGCACTTGTCTGTAATCTTTACGCCTCTTCTTCTTGTTGTTCTTGTTCTTGCTCTTCTTGTTGTTCTTCTTCAATGATCATAGGCTCAGCATTTTCGGGGCCCGGCTCTTCGGCTTCGCGCCCGACTGTAACCTCTCCGCGGAGATCGATGCCTAGCTCCTCCGCAGTCTTGAAGACATCGTCCTCGGATTCTTTTAGCTCGATCTCTTCGCCTTCCTCAGAAAGGACTTCGACATTGAGACACAGGCTCTGCATTTCTTTCACGAGAACTTTGAACGATTCCGGTATTCCAGGCTCCGGAATATTTTCGCCTTTGACAATCGCCTCGTATGCTTTCACTCTGCCGACAACATCGTCAGATTTTACCGTCAGAAGCTCCTGTAAAGTGAAGGCCGCTCCGTATGCTTCAAGCGCCCATACCTCCATCTCTCCAAAACGCTGACCGCCGAACTGGGCTTTACCGCCGAGTGGCTGCTGCGTGACCAGTGAGTATGGTCCGGTTGATCTGGCGTGAATCTTGTCATCGACCAGGTGTAGTAACTTTAAGATATAGATATAGCCCACCGTGATAGCCTCTTTGAACGGCTCTCCGGTCCTTCCGTCGTGAAGGTACGCTTTACCGTCTACCGGAAGCCCCGCCTGCTCAAAAGCGTTGCGTAGTTCCTCTTCGGTAGCACCGTCAAACACCGGTGACGCTGTAAATACCGATCCGTTGCTCTTCTTGCCGTCATCCGACCAGCCCTTCATAGCGGCCCACCCGAGGTGGGTCTCAAGAACCTGTCCCACGTTCATTCGGCTTGGTACGCCAAGCGGGTTAAGGATGATATCGATCGGAGTTCCATCCTCGAGGAACGGCATATCCTCTTCCGGGAGTATCTTGGAGATAACACCCTTGTTGCCGTGCCTTCCAGCGAGTTTGTCTCCCTCGGAGATCTTTCTTTTCTGGGCTACGTAGACGCGAACAAGCTGGTTGACGCCTGGGGCAAGTTCGTCGCCCGAATCGCGCAGGAACACTTTAACATCGATAACGGTTCCGTTCTCGCCGTGCGGCACTTTAAGCGATGTGTCCCTGACCTCACGCGCCTTCTCACCGAAGATCGCGCGCAGGAGCCTTTCCTCTGCCGTAAGCTCGGTCTCACCTTTTGGCGTAACCTTGCCTACAAGGATATCGCCCGGGTTGACCTCAGCCCCGACCCGGATAATGCCCCGGTCGTCCAGGTCTTTCAGGACCTCCTCGCCGATGTTCGGGATATCGCGCGTGATCTCTTCGGGACCAAGCTTGGTATCACGGGCATCGACTTCGTGCTCTTCTATATGTATAGAGGTAAGCATGTCCTCTTTTACAATTCTCTCACTTAAGATGATGGCATCCTCGTAGTTGTACCCTTCCCAGGGCATGAACGCTACGAGAAGATTCCTGCCAAGGGCGAGTTCGCCCATATCCGTCGACGGACCATCGGCCAGAACTTGGCCCTCTTTGACCTTCTGCCCCTCAAAGACAACCGGCTTCTGGTTAATGCAGGTTCCCTGGTTTGAACGGCGGAACTTCTGAAGCTTGTGCTCGATCTCGGTTTTCTTGGTCTTTAGACGAATCCTGTTGGCCGAAACGAAGGTTATCTCGCCGTCGTCGTCGGCAACGATAATCGCACCGGTGTCTTTTACCGCCCTGTGCTCGACACCCGTACCGACAACCGGCGCCTCGGTCAAGAGAAGCGGCACCGCCTGGCGCTGCATGTTCGATCCCATGAGCGCACGGTTCGCGTCGTCATGCTCGAGGAACGGGATAAGCGCCGTCGCCACGGAGACCGTCTGCTTCGGAGAAACATCCATGTAATCGATCTTCTTCGGCTCGACGGTGTCGACCTCTTCACGGATTCTTACCAGGACTTTCTCCTGCAAGAATTTGCCGGTCTTCTTGTCGAACGGGGCGTTGGCCTGTGCAACAATATATTTATCCTCTTCATCTGCGGTTAAGTAATCGATTTTATCGGTGACTTTGCCATTCACGACCTTACGGTACGGGGTCTCGATAAACCCGAACGGGTTGATCCTCGAGTAGCTGGCCATTGAACCGATAAGACCGATGTTCGGGCCCTCAGGTGTCTCGATAGGACACATGCGCCCGTAGTGGGACGGGTGAACGTCTCGGACCTCAAAGCCCGCGCGCTCACGCGAAAGACCGCCCGGACCCAGTGCGCTCAAGCGGCGCTTGTGCGTAAGGCCGGCCAGCGGGTTGGTCTGGTCCATAAACTGCGAGAGCTGGCTGCTCCCGAAGAACTCCTTAATGGACGCGACGATCGGTCGTATATTAATGAGGGTCCTCGGCGTCATCGTCTCGACGTCAAGCGTCGTCATGCGCTCACGGACAACCCTCTCCATTCTTGCAAGTCCAATGCGGAACTGGTTCTGTATAAGCTCTCCGACCGAGCGGACGCGCCTGTTGCCGAAGTGGTCGATATCGTCCACATCGATAAGATCAAAGCGGTCGTTGAACATCGTCGGATCAAGCAAACCGACGATGTACTGGACGGTTGCCAGGATGTCTTCTCGGGTAAGAACCGAGGTATCGGTCGGTAAGTTTAAGTTGAGTTTCTTGTTCACCTTGTAGCGTCCGACCTTTGCGAGGTCGTATCGCTGCGGGTTAAAGAACAGATTTTCAATAAGAGAACGTGCGCTCTCAACCGCCGGCGGCTCGCCTGGACGCAGGCGTTTATAAAGTTCGACCATGGCCTCTTCACGCGTCTCGGTAAAGTCACGCTCGAGCGTCTGCTTGATCGGCTCGGCGTTGTTGAAGAGCTTTAAGATTTCTTCGTTTGTGCCAAAGCCCAGCGCTTTAAGAAGAACGCTTGCCGGCTGCTTACGCTTGCGGTCGACACGAACGCTGATAACGTCGCGCTTATCCGTCTCAAGCTCGAGCCAAGCGCCGCGGCTTGGAATAACTTTTCCAAAGTACAGTATTTTATCGGAGTGCTTATCGACTTCGCGGTTGAAGTAGACGCCTGGAGAACGAACAAGCTGACTGACGACTACACGCTCGGTTCCGTTAATGATAAACGTTCCCTTGTCAGTCATGATCGGGAAGTCGCCCATATAGACTTCTTCTTCTTTGATCTCTCCGGTCGTCTTGTTGATAAGGCTGACGGTTACGTCCAGCCTTGCCGAATAAGTCGTATCCCTTTCCTTGCACTCGCTTACGCTGTGCTCAGGTTCACCAAACCGGTGGCTTTTAAATTCTATCGCCAGGTTTCCGGTAAAATCCTCGATGGGGGAAATATCCCGAAAGGCTTCGGCTAATCCCTCCTCTTCAAACCATTTAAACGAATCAACTTGTACTGCGATAAGATTTGGCAGTTCCAAAATGTCTGGTGTTTTGGCGAAGCTACGCCTAGTTCTTAAACCTAAATCATTTCGCAAGGGATGAATTCACTCCTTAATCGGTAATGTGGGAATATATAAACGCAAAACAACAGCATAGCAGAATCTCTATGCTGTGTCAATCCGAACGGAGGTACCTAGCCAAACTATTGTTTGACTTACAGAGATTATTCCCTGTTCCCCTCCAATTTAAGACAAGCAAATTGAAAAGTTGCAATATAATTTTCCGGTGTTGCTGCCTTAGCGCTATAAAAGCGAGCTAAAAATATTCAGTGGGTGAAGGAGTCCTTACCCCCACCCACTCAAATATACTATTACGGTTCTAAAAACTCAAGACTTGCTGAAGAGTAAATTACTTTATTTCGACAGTTGCGCCGGCTTCTTCAAGCTGAGTCTTGACCTTCTCGGCCTCGTCTTTCGGGATGCCCTCTTTGACTGCCTTAGGGGCATTGTCAACGAGATCTTTGGCCTCTTTTAAGCCGAGGCTTGTGAGAGCCCTAACCTCTTTGATGACCTGGATCTTCTTGTCTCCTGCGCTTGTGAGGATAACATCAAAGGAGGTCTTCTCCTCTTCTGGTGCGACTGCGGCTGCGCCAGGGGCGGCTGCTACGGCTACCGGGGCGGCGGCTGTTACGCCAAAGGTCTCCTCAATCTGCTTTACTAGGTCGTTCAGCTCAAGAACGGTCATGCTCTTGATCGCATCAAGTATCTGATCGTTTGAAAGTTTCTCTGCCATTTTATTTACTCACCTTCCATAAGATATAGTTTTCTCTTTACTCACTTTTTGACGTATCCTGGTTCAAAGCCTTGTGCTTTGTAACCCGGTTGTTAGCGATTGGCGACTGGCGATTAGCGATTATTGTCAATTAATACTGGTCAGTTACCTGAAGCAGGTTTTAATCGCTATTCGCTAATCGCTTCTCGCTGCCATTATGCGCTTTTCTGCTGCGCAACCTGGTTGAGAACCCGTGCCAAACCTGCCGTAATCTGGTTCAAGCTGCCGGCCAACCCGTAGAGCGGGCTTCTTAAACCTCCCATGAACATCGCTATCAGGACATCCTTCGGCGGTATCGTGGCCAAAGTCCTTACGCTGTCGCCATCGACAACGGCCCCCTCGACAACACCGCCCTTAAGCTCAAGCAGCTTGGTGATTCTTGCAAAATCAACAAGCGTCTTCGCCGGTGCGATCGCGTCTTCATAACTGATCACCATAGCTGTCGGTCCTACCAGGTACGGATCGAGTTCGGTAAGATCGAGTTCCTTGGTAGCGAGCTTAGCCAAGGTATTCTTGAACACCTTGTACTCCACTCCCTGAGCGCGTAGTTTGTTTCTCAAATCGGATATCTGCTCGAAATTAAGTCCGCGATAATCGGTGAGGATAACGCTTTTCGCCTTACCCATTTTTTCCTTAATCTCCTCAACAGCAGTCTCTTTTTCTGGTCGAGCCATCGTAAACCTCCCTTCGCACTTGCAAAGATCACATCTTGCAAAAACCTACACTCAAGATCTAAATCTAAGCCAAAATAAAAAGCCTCCTGCCAGACAGCAGGAGGCGTATTTACAAAAATCCATAATCCAGTAATGGATATCTGTTGTGTACCTCGGTAGGCATTGGATTAAGCCGTACGGCGCCTACTGTCTTCGGCAGTATGTAATTAGAACTTCTCTAACTTTTCTTTTATACCAAAGCAGCCGTCCACGCGTCAAGCACGTATCTTAGCTAGCGGCTGCTTCTTCTTCCATGAGGTCGCGGACCTTGGTCGTATCGACCTTCACGCCCGGGCTCATGGTAGTGCTCATGCTAATGGACTTGATGTACTTGCCCTTGGCAGCTGACGGTTTCGCCCTGATGAGCTCCTCGATCAGAGCCTGGTAGTTACCGACAAGCTTCTCGACCGGGAAGGATACCTTGCCGATTACCGAGTGGACGATACCAAACTTATCCACCCTGTACTCGATCTTACCGGCTTTTACGTCCTTGACGGTCTTGCCTACATCAAAGGTAACGGTTCCCGCCTTCGGGTTCGGCATCAAGCCGCGCGGCCCGAGAAGCTTACCGAGTTTACCTACGGTCGCCATCATATCCGGTGTGGCGATTGCTACGTCGAAGTCGAACCAGCCGCCCTGGATCTTGTCAGCCAGGTCGTTGGCGCCAACAAAGTCGGCCCCTGCGGTCTCGGCCTCTTTTGCCTTTTCGCCCTGGGCAAACACGGCGACGCGGACGGTCTTACCTGTTCCGTACGGCAACGAGACGGTACCTCGCACTTGCTGGTCGGCTTTCCTTGGGTCGACACCGAGCTTGATATGGACCTCAGCGGTCTCATCAAACTTGGCCGTCGTGATCTCTTTTAGAAGCTTGACGGCCTCTAGCGGCGAATAGAGCTTCTCGCGATCGATCTTCGCCTGAACCTCGCGATACTTCTTTCCTTTTTTCATCTTTCTTTCCTCCTTGTGGTAGTGTCGGCCCACTCCTTACTGTAGTGGTGGCCTCCCACGCGAATTCACTTTTGTGAATTCGCTGAAAATAGAAAATTGAGAATAGACCGAATAGAAAATGCATGAGGTAAGGTTTGCCCTCACCTTTCATTTCTATCCCTCAATAATTCAATCTATTTTCTATTTTCAATTTTCTATTCTCCAGAAATTGCTGGTTATCCAGCAATTTCTATCCCCATGCTGCGGGCGGTGCCTTCGATGATCTTCATAGCGGCCTCGACGTCGTTTGCGCTGAGGTCCTGCATCTTGGTCTCTGCGATCTGGCGCACCTGGTCTTTAGTTATCTGTGCGACCTTGGTCTTATGGGGCTCGCCTGATCCCTTATCGATCCCGGCGGCCTGCTTTAACAAGAACGCTGCCGGCGGGGTCTTTGTGATAAAGGTGAAGGAGCGGTCTTCGTACACGGTTATCTCAACCGGTATAATCGTCCCGGTCCTATCGGACGTTTGGGCGTTAAACGCCTTGCAGAACTCCATAATATTTACACCGTGCTGACCCAAAGCGGGGCCGACCGGTGGTGCCGGGTTCGCCTGGCCTGCAGGTATCTGCAGTTTTATCTTAGCCATCATCTTCTTAGCCACGTTGATACTTCCTTTCCTCAAGACAAATATTTTACACAGTCAGAAGCCAGGAGTCAGAACTCAGAATAAAAGCATCGGCTTTAAAAATTCTGGCTTCTGACCCCTGACTGCTTATATCTAAAGCTTCGCTACCTGATCAAAATTGAGCTCGGCTGGAGTCTCTCTACCGAAGATGGAAACCATAACCCTGACCTTACTCTGGTCGAGGTTCACCTCGGCAATAGTGCCCGTAAAGTCGGCCAGCGGTCCCGCGACAACCTTGACGGTCTCGCCCTCTTCGAACTCGACCTTCGGTTTCGGCTTCTCGAACGCCGGCCTCTGCAGGATCTTGTCGACCTCTTGGGCGGAAAGCGGCGTCGGTTTGGCGCTCGAGCCGACAAACCCGGTAACACCCGGCGTGTTTCTGACTACGTACCACGAGTCATCATCGAGGTCCATTTGGACCATGATGTAGCCTGGGAACACTTTACGCTCCGTAATAGTCTTCTTGCCTGCCTTGATCTCCATGACCTCTTCCGTGGGAATAACCACTTCAAAGATCTTTTCCTCCATCTCCATGGAGGATATCCGGTGCTCAAGATTAGCCTTAACCTTATTTTCGTAACCTGAATACGTATGTATTACGTACCACTGTTTTGTCATGTTTGCTAGAGCCGTAATAAGCTCTCCTCCTACGCTGAGAATATTTTAATAATATTGACGAACACCAAATCTATCAATCCTATGAACACCGCAAAGAAAGCCACAGCCACCAAAACGACGACTGTTGATGAAACCACCTCGTCTCTGCCGGGCCAGATAACCTTACCCAACTCGACCTTTACATCTCTAAAAAACTTTCCTAACGAGTCAAAACCTTTTTTCTGTGCAGGCTGTGTAGCCTTCTTCTCAGCCATACTCATTTCCTTCCCATTTCTAGATGCTAGAAACTAGAGACAGATGCTAATAACTTGAAACTTGACCAGCACTAATACACCTCGCCGGAGCTATCACAAGTCTCTATCTCGGCAGGGCTGGGGGGATTCGAACCCTCAACACCCGGTTTTGGAGACCGGTGCTCTAACCAATTGGAGCTACAGCCCTCTGTACGCGGTAGAATCACGTCCATAATAAATGGATGTATCTACCGCGCTAAATTCTAGTGACAAGTATAATTAGCGTGTTTCCCTATGTAAAGTATGGGACCCACACCACTTGCAGAACTTCTTCATCTCCATACGGTCTGGCTTTTTTCTCTTATTTTTATCCGTCGTGTAATTCCTGCGTTTGCACTCAGTACACGCGAGAATAACTAGATCTCGCATTGTTCCTCCTAATATATTCAAGAATTTGTGTAAACCTATAAACCATGGCAAAAAACAAATGGTAGTTTACACTTTACCACTGCTGATGTCAATTAACACGCAATTGACCTTACCTAGCAAGGCCTACTTAATAATGCTCGTAATCCTTCCCGCTCCAACTGTCCTGCCGCCTTCACGAATCGCAAAGCGAAGGCCTTCCTCCATAGCGATGGAGGTGATAAGTTCGATCGTCATCTCAACGTTGTCTCCGGGCATGACCATCTCTGTGCCTTCCGGAAGCGTTGCGACGCCCGTCACGTCCGTTGTCCTAAAGTAAAACTGCGGGCGGTACCCGTTAAAGAAGGGGGTGTGACGTCCGCCTTCTTCTTTTGTCAGGACATAGACCTTGGCGGTAAAGTTGGTGTGCGGGGTAATCGACTTTGGATGGGCTAGTACTTGTCCCCGTTCTACCTCGTCACGGCCGATTCCACGCAAGAGCACCCCGATGTTGTCTCCTGCCTGGGCCTCGTCTAAGAGCTTTCTAAACATCTCAAGCCCCGTTACGACGACTTTTCTGGTCTCGTCTTGCATGCCGATGATCTCGACCTCTTCGCCGACTTTGATCTTGCCGCGCTCGACTCTTCCCGTTACAACGGTGCCTCGACCGGTGATGGTGAAGACGTCTTCTACCGGCATGAGGAAGGGTTTGTCGATGTCGCGCTCGGGGGTGGGGATGTAGGAATCCACCGCTTCCATGAGCTTCATGATGTTGTCTGCTTCTGCCGCATCTCCCTCAAGGGCTTTGAGTGCGCTTCCCGGTACGATCGGGATGTCGTCTCCCGGGAACTCGTACTCGTTGAGCAAGTCTCTGACTTCCATCTCGACGAGCTCAAGAAGCTCGGGGTCGTCTACCATGTCGACTTTGTTTAAGAAGACGACGATGTAGGGGACACCGACCTGGCGGGCCAAGAGGATGTGCTCTCTCGTCTGCGGCATCGGGCCATCGGCAGCGGAGACGACGAGAATCGCGCCGTCCATCTGAGCGGCACCGGTGATCATGTTTTTAACGTAGTCGGCGTGCCCCGGGCAGTCGACGTGTGCGTAGTGGCGGTTTGCCGTCTCGTACTCGACGTGGGCGATAGCAATCGTGATACCGCGCTCGCGCTCTTCCGGAGCGTTATCGATCGAGTCGAACGAGCGAAACGTGGCTTGTCCTTTCTCGGCTAATACCTTGGTAATAGCGGCGGTAAGCGTCGTCTTGCCATGGTCTACGTGACCGATGGTACCGATATTCATGTGCGGTTTGGTTCTTTCGAACTTTGCTTTGGCCATAAACGTTTTTCCTCCCTATAAGATGTTAGGTTTTTTAATCTAAAACAAATACCTACAAAAATTTACTATTAACTGCCAGCGGCGATCGACCACTCACCCTGGGATTTGCTGATGATTTCCTCCGCGATACTCGGCGGAAGTTCACGATACTGCTTGAACTGCATCGTGTACACCGCACGACCCTGCGTCTTCGACCTTAAGTCGGTCGCATAGCCGAACATCTCAGAAAGCGGTACTTCCGCCTTGATGATCTGAGTGTTGGCTCTTGCCTCCATACCCATGATATGGCCACGGCGTGAGCTTAAATCGCCCATAACGTCGCCCATATACTCTTCGGGAACGACGACCTCGACCGCCATAATCGGCTCTAACAGAGCAGGGCTGGCCTTCTTCATGGCGTCTTTAATCGCCATCGAACCGGCTATCTTAAACGCCAGTTCGGATGAATCTACCGGATGGTATGAACCATCATGTAGCGTCACCTTGATATCAACAACAGGGTAGCCCGCCATGATTCCGGCGGTCATAGCCTCTTGCATTCCTTTATTAACCGCAGGGATATATTCCCTCGGCACCTTGCCGCCGACGACTGCATCGACAAACTCGTAGCCCTTCGCCGGATTCGGCTCGACGTCAATAACGACGTGACCGAACTGGCCGCGACCACCGGTCTGCCTTACATAACGGCCCTGTACGTCCTTCATGGTCTTGCGTATCGTCTCGCGGTAAGATACCTGCGGACGTCCAACATTCGCCTGGACTTTAAACTCACGCATCAACCTGTCGACGATAATCTCGAGGTGAAGCTCGCCCATACCCCCGATGATAGTCTGTCCTGTCTCTTCATCGGTTCTAACCTTGAACGTCGGGTCTTCTTCGGCGAGTTTTGCAAGCGCCGTTGAAAGCTTCTCCTGATCGGCCTTTGTCTTGGGCTCGATGGCGATATGGATAACCGGCTCCGGAAATACCATCGACTCGAGCATAATCGGGTCAGCTTTGGTGCACAACGTATCTCCGGTTGTTACCTGCTTCAGGCCAACACCCGCAACGATATCGCCAGTGCGCACGTCGCTCTTCTCTTCACGGTGATTCGCGTGCATCTGTAGGATTCTGCCGATCCTCTCGACCTTGCCGGTAGATGCGTTCATAACGCTGTCGCCGGCTTTCAGTACGCCGGCGTACACCCTAAAGAAGGTGAGTTTACCGACATATGGGTCGACCATTATCTTAAATGCAAGCGCCGTAAACGGCTCATCATCTGACGCCTCACGCGTGATAACCGTATCCTCTTTGCCGGGAAGTGTTCCGGTAACCGGAGGAACGTCAAGCGGAGACGGTAGGTAATCGTTAATCGCATCGAGGAGCGGCTGGACGCCCTTGTTCTTAAAGGACGATCCGCACATAACCGGTGTGACGGCGACATCGAGCGTCGCCTTACGGATACCGGCAATGATTTCTTCCTTCGTCAGCTCTTCGCCTTCGAGGTATTTCTCGAGAAGCGACTCATCATATTCGGCAGCGGCCTCCAGCAGATGCTGGCGATACTCCTCGGCCTGGGCCATATACTCTTCCGGGATCGCTGTCTCCTCGATCTTCGTGCCAAGGTCATCCTTATAAAGAATGGCCTGCATCTCGACGAGGTCGATAATCCCGGCAAACTGCTCTTCGCTTCCGATTGGAAGCTGCAACGCGACAGGATTAGCGGAAAGGCGGTCCTTCATCATCTGTACCGCGTTAAAGAAATCCGCACCTGTCCTGTCCATTTTATTGATATATGCGATTCTCGGGACACGGTACTTGTCCGCCTGGCGCCATACCGTCTCAGACTGCGGCTCAACGCCGCCTACGGCGCAAAATACGGCGACCGCACCGTCGAGTACGCGCAGTGAGCGTTCGACCTCTACAGTAAAGTCCACGTGCCCTGGTGTATCTATAATATTAATGCGATGGTCGTCCCATGAGCATGTTGTAGCGGCAGAGGTAATCGTGATACCCCGCTCCTGCTCCTGGACCATCCAGTCCATGACAGCCGTGCCCTCATGAACCTCACCAATCTTATGTGTTCGACCGGCATAGTAAAGTATCCGCTCGGTAGTCGTTGTCTTACCAGCGTCGATATGGGCCATGATCCCAATATTTCTTATTTTATCAAGTGGAAATCTTGTCGACATAAACCTTTGAATCCTTCCTAGATATACACAAACTTATGCAACCTAACTACGACAGAGTGCTTCAGCCGTCGAGAGTGTACCCTGCAATTACCTATCGAACGCTACCAGCGGTAGTGAGCGAAGGCACGGTTAGACTCGGCCATCTTCTGAAGGTCTTCTCTCTTCTTCATAGATGCGCCAACACCGTTTGCGGCGTCCATAATCTCGCCAGCCAATCTCTCGGCCATTCTTTTCTCTTTGCGCGCCTTTGAATATCCTGTTAACCAGCGAAGCGCCAGTGTTGTGGCCCGTGGCCCTGGAACTTCAACCGGAACCTGATACGTGGCACCGCCGACCCTGCGTGGTCTTACTTCAAGCGCGGGCCTGATGTTGTCCATCGCCTTGCGATATACGGTAACCGGGTCGGAACCCGTCTTGTCCCTGATAATATCGAAGGCCTCATAAACAACCTGCTCGGCAACGCCCTTTTTGCCAGCCGTCAGAATCGCGTTCATCAGCTGTGCGACGAGCTTGTTGTTGTAGACCGGATCGGGCAATATTTCTCGCTTTGTAACTGGTCCTTTTCTCGGCATTCTATCCTCCACAAAGTTTCTTCATTCACACGAATCGTGTGTGATTACTTACTTGCTTTTGCTCCATATTTGGAACGAGCTTGTTTGCGATCTGATACACCAGCCGCATCCAGAGCAGCCCTGATTATTTTATAACGGACACCCGGCAGGTCTTTAACGCGGCCACCACGCACGAGAACTATTGAGTGCTCTTGCAGGTTGTGTCCGATTCCCGGGATATAGGCCGTGACCTCCATTCCATTGGTCAACCTTACCCTGGCGACTTTCCGCAAAGCTGAATTCGGCTTTTTCGGTGTCGTTGTATACACACGGGTGCAGACGCCTCTCCTCTGAGGAGCGCCTTGCAACGCTGGTGTTGCCGTTTTGCTCGGCTTTTCTTTTCTACCCTTTTTTACCAGCTGGCTAATTGTCGGCAAACTGTACACTCCTTCTCAAAATCTAGCTAAATGTTGCTTCTGTTATGTCTATTTGTTTTCATTATTGTCTTTACGACTCTGTGCCTATTAAAGAGTCGGAGCCTTCTACAAAGGCTCCGACTTACTCTCTCGTTTTACGATACGGAACCGATAAATTTCAGCGTACTGCACGGCCGTAAATCCGTGCAGTTGTTAAACA
>NZ_JBTSLF010000048.1:0-8988 GCF_054640775.1 Candidatus Aquicultor sp.
GTTTTTTAATCCTTTAGCTAACCCGCCCGGCGGTATTTGCTCTAAGAACGGGCGGGTAACAGCGGAGACGAATGCCGAGCCGCCCCCTGTAGCGATGATAAATGCGATGGCCAGGATCAGGAATTTCGGTGAGTTGAGCGAATCGACCGTCGATTGGAATACCCTATCCGACGGGATGTGTAAGATGATGAGCGATGCAAGCGCGATGGCGAGAACGTGAAGCGCCTGGTCGGCAAGGAATAACCAGGTCGGGCCCGAGAAGTAGCGCGTTTTAAGCAGGTCGATGGCGAAGTGCGCCGCACCTATTAATAAAATAGCCATCGTAATGCGTCCGGTGAGGGCGGTGTTAAATAATACCGCTGCGACCAGGCAAAAGACGGCCGCATGCAGGAATGCTCCAGGGATAGACTTTGCCTTTAGCTCGACAAGCCACCGGGGCTGCAAAGGAAAATCGGCCAGCACGTGCGCGAGTAAAAGCTTAATAAAGACCAGCATACTTACTCTCCACCGGCTGCGTTCGGCAACGACCAGTCATCGATAAGACCGGCGCAACTGCTCACGAGGTAGTGCCCCAGGAAGTGCTCTGACTGATTGGTCTCGAACAAATGGGCGGCGTTTACCTGCTTTGAGATGTTTTGAAACGTCGTCCCGAATTGCGTGGCGGCGCGGGTCGCCGTCCCCGCGAGATTATAGACTTTGGCGGCCCACCATTGCTTCTCAGTACGCTCGCTGATAAGAACATCGTAAAGCATGTAGACGGTATCCACGGTATCATCGAATCCCCGCTCGCTTGCAAACCCCGTCAGGTGCTGCTTGTGTTTTAGGCCCCGTTTCTTTTGCTTGCGCTTTAAATCGTCCATGACATCGCGGGCGATATGAAACGCCGGGCCATCGACCTTACGGATATCCCCTGAAAGCTCTGTTGTAATCCCGCCAAAGCCGATTGCGATGCGGATTTTAACGGGGGCGACCTCTTCACGCAGCCTTCCCGCGATATACGGTGCTTTTGCCAGGTCGGTCAGTACGCCCTGAAACTCATCGCCGAGCGTAAACTGAAACGGTATGGCGATGTCTGCCGCAAACCGGGTGTTTATCTCCCCAAAAGCGGCCTCGATATGCCGCTGGGCCTGCTCTCTTTGCTCAAGAGCGCGCGATTCGATTATATCGCAGGTGATGACCGTGTAATTCACTATAAGTATCCCCCGTTGACTTGATCCAGCTTTGCCGTTACTACCAAATACGCCACTACATCAATCGCATTTGGTTTAGAATAGGTTAATCAACCGTATATAGTTGAATATCACGAATTCAACTTGTATTAGTTGATAACCTGATTATCGAACAGTCCCGCTGAAAACTCAACTATTATTTACGATAATTTCGTAAGAAATTTGGGTATCGGCGATTTGGGGTTTAAACGCTCTCCCACTCATGGCATAATCAGCTAATCATCTAAACATATTATCTTGGGATGGAGTGGCTATGAAGCTACAGGCGCGGACCGCAAGTGCCGATGATGTTATGCTCATGTACGGCTGGGCTAACGATCCGCTTGTGCGGGATATGAGTCTAAACCAGGGCACAGTGCCGCTTGATACATATAAACGGTTTTTCTCTGCACTGAGGCACGATACCGATGTGCTCCTTCTCATTGTCGAGGGTTTGAAGAACGAAGTATGGGCGCCGGTAGCGCACGTAAGATTGCATAAAGATGGGGCGATAAGCGTTTCGGTAGCCGCAGACTACAGGGGAAAACGACTTGCAAGCCCTGTAATATCGACTGCCCTTGATTTTGCCGCAGGGGTCTTTCCCCTGGACACGGTAATCGCGCGCATACAGCATAGAAACGTAGCGTCGATCAGGGCTTTTGAAGGGGCCGGATTTACCTTTAGCAGGGAGACGATGTGCAAAGGGCAGCCGTGTGTTGAGTACGTTTACAGAACTAGCGCTCTTTAGCCCGGTCGAGCATCAACCGGTAGCCGTCGGCCCCATACTCAAGGTACCGCTTAACGCGGCTGATCGTGGCGGTACTTGCCCCGGTCTCGGTAGCGATATCGATATAGGTTTCCCCCGCATCGAGCTTTCGCGCAACCGCCCAGCGCTGGGCCATCGACTTTATCTCCGCTACGGTGCAGAGGTCCTCGAAGAATTTATATGCTTCCTCCCTGTCCTCGATCTTTAAGATCGCATCAAAGAGGTCGTCTAGTTGGTCTGTCCGCAGCTTCTCGTCGAGCGCCATTACATTACCTCCAGGAATAATTCACCTTAGTGACGTAGTAACTCTTTATTATCTTAGCATAAAAAAGTGGATGGTTTCCGGATGCTTATTACATTTTGCAGCGATTACTGCAATTTGCGGGTGGTTGCTCTAATTACTCGACAGCTCGCCACATCAATCTGTTGGCGTCAAAATCGTATGTCACCAGACCCTCGCCGAGAAGGAAGCTCAGGTAGGCTTTCAGGGTATCCATGCAGAGGTAATATTGCTGCAGCGTGGTAACCGCCAGCCCGTGTTTCTTGCAGATTTCCCAGAGAATAGTCGCCGTTTGCGCCGGAACCTGCAGGATATGCAAGATGTCGTCGATACGATCCCGTATCTTCGTTAAATTCACATCCGCAAGCTCGGTTATATCGCCGGTCGGGGTAACATGCGAGGGAACGAAGCTCTTAGCGCCAACCCGGCTTAGCTTCTCTATCGATTTGGTCATCTCTCCCACGTTCACCATATAAATCAAGATGAGCTTATTCCAGGCGCCCGGCGAAAACACGCTATCGCCGCAGAAAAACACGTCATCGACGATAACTCCCATATGATTCGGCGAGTGTCCCGGGAGCGGGATGACCTTGAACTCTTTATCCCCTATCACCATGTACGGCTCCTCGAGAAGCTTGTCGACCGGGGACCGTTTTGCCATCATAAAGGGCTGCCTCAGTTCTTGGGGTGCTTCGGCGCCGTAAATATAGAACGGCTCGAGCGAGGGGTTTGTCATGATCGCCGCCTCGAACGGCGGTGCGTAGACCTTGCATCCGGTTATTTTGACCAGGTAGTTGTTGCCCCCGTAGTGGTCGGCGTGCGAGTGGGTGTTTATTATCACCGAGAGCTTCAGCTTCTCGGCCTCGAGCGCGGCAAGTATCATCTGGGCGCTGTCGTCATCCATACCCGAGTCCACAACCGCACATTCGTCGCCTGCGGTCCTTATGACACCGTAGTTCTGGTGGTCGGATAGATAATAGACGTCCTCGTTTACCTGGATCAGTTCCGGCATATCGCCTCTCTACCCTTCGATTCTCTCCAGCTCGAACACGACATACTGCTACTCCTAAAGCTTTATGACTTTATTCTTCAAGAGTCCTATCCCCTCAATTGTCAGCTCTATAACATCCCCGGGGACTATCGGCCCTACGCCCGGGGATGTGCCGGTAAGGATAATATCGCCGGGACAGAGGGTCATGATATGGGAGATATATGAGACCAGGTACTCGGGTTTAAAGTGCATGTTGATCGTGTTCGATGACTGCTTGACCTCACCGTTTACGGTTAATTTGATATCGAGGTGATGCGGGTCGTCATCGGGGAGCGTGGCGATATAGGGGCCGATGGGGCAGAAGGTATCGAAGCCCTTGGCCCTCGTCCACTGGCCGTCCTTTTTTTGCAGATCACGCGCGGTGATATCATTTGCACAGGTATAGCCCAGGATATGATCGATCGCCTGGGTGATGGGTACTTGCCGTGTCGTCTCCTTGATTACGATCGCAAGCTCGGCTTCGTGCTCGATCCACTTGCTCATCTGCGGATAGATGATATCATCATTGGTGCCGATCACCGATGAAGGCGGCTTGAGAAAGATAAGCGGCTCGTCGGGCATCTCCATATTGATTTCGCGGGCGTGGTCCGTATAATTCAGGCCGACAGCCACCACTTTAGACGGTATCGATGGCTCTAATATCCTTATCTTATCGAGGGGATACTTCTTCTCCGTGGGTGTGAACGGCTTGAAAGGCGTGCCGTCGATTACGCGGACCTCGTCTCCTTCAAGGATGCCGTAAGCGATCGGGCCGCCGTAGGTAAACCGAACAAATTTCAACTCTAACCTCCGTTTACTCCATTAAAACCGTTCTCCTCATGCACGCGCTTGTGCATCAGGCCGTATTCTATACTGTCAACGAGGGCCTGCCAGCTCGCCTCGATGATATTTTCCGAGACTCCGATTGTACCCCAGGTTTTCTTTCCGTCACCACTCTCGATAAGTACCCTGGTCACGGCACCTGTGCCCTTCTTCTCATCGAGCACGCGGACCTTAAAGTCGTTTAACTCGATATCCGCCAGTGCCGGATAGACCGTTTGGATGGCTTTTCTGAGCGCACCGTCGAGCGCGTTGACAGGACCGTTTCCCTCAGCCGCCGTTATGACCTCTTCGCCGCCGATTTGTAATTTGAGCGACGCCTCGGTCGCAACCCGGCCATCCTCGCGCTTCTCCATAATCACCCTGAAGCGCTCAAGCGTAAAGAAGTGGGGCTGTATCCCCAGCGCTTTTCGAATCAGTATCTCAAGCGACCCGTCAGCCGCCTCGAAATGATATCCGACGTGCTCGAGACCTTTGATCCGGTTGAGGATGTCCGTAACCTTATGCGGCTCGTCCGAGAGATCGATTCCGAGTTCCTGGGCTTTGAGGATGATGGTGCTCTTGCCCGCAAGCTCGGAGACTACCACGCGTTGGATATTGCCGACCAGACCCGGGTCGATATGGGCGTAGCCGCGCTCCTCGCGCTCGACCGCGCTGGTATGCAAGCCCGCTTTGTGCGCAAACGCGCTGTGACCGACATAGGCCTGCTGCGGGTACGGGCTTAAGTTTGCGATCTCGCTGACGAACAACGATGCTTCGGTTAGTAATTCTAACTGGTCGGGACCCATGACATCGATCCCGAGCTTAAGCTGCAGCGCCGGGATTATCGAGCAAAGATTGGCGTTACCGCAGCGTTCGCCGTAGCCGTTGATCGTCCCTTGTACCTGGGCGACCCCCGCCTGTACTGCGATGATCGAGTTTGCGACGGCGCATTCGGCGTCGTTGTGGGTATGTATCCCAAGGGGCGCGGTCACGTTTCGTTGTACCGCCTCGACTATCTCTTTTATCTCAAAGGGCATCGTGCCGCCGTTGGTATCACACAGGACGAGGCAATCGGCGCCAGCGCTTTCAGCGGCTTTCAACGCCGCAATCGCGTAGTCGGGTTTGTCTTTGTAGCCGTCGAAGAAATGCTCGGCATCGAAGAAGACCTCGAGTCCTTTTTGTTTCAAATAGGCGATCGAGTCGCTGATCATGTTGAGGTTCTCTTCGAGGGTCGTCCTCAGGGCGCGTTCGACATGGATATGCCAGCACTTGCCGACAAGGCACGCCGCACCGGCCCCCGATTCTACCAGGGACTTTAAGTTGACGTCGTCTTCGGGCTTGATATCTTTGCGACGCGTGCTTCCAAATGCGACGATCTTTGAGTTTTTTAGCTTGATATTCTTAACGCGCTCGAAAAACTCTATATCTTTTGGATTTGAGCCCGGCCATCCACCCTCGATGTAGTGGATGCCGAGTTTATCCAGCTCATATGCGATTTTTAATTTGTCGGATACCGAGAACGAGATGCGCTCACGCTGCGCCCCGTCCCGTAGTGTTGTGTCGTATAGTTTGACTTCTGCCATATCGCATACTCCCTACCAAAACCCACGTTCTAGACCTTCACCAATTCGTAATTCCCTAAACATGCTCAAGCCAATGGGCGTATGTGTCGTCCTCGCCTTTAATGACCTGGAAATACTTATTCTGCAGGACGGTCGTTACCGGGCCGGGTTTGCCGATTTCGCGCTTATCGACTTCGCGGATCGGTGTTATCTCGGCGGCGGTGCCGGTTACAAATATCTCATCGGCTAAGAAGAGGTCGCTCCTTACAAGGTCGCGCTCAATAACTTCGTAGCCCATATCGTTTGCCAATTCTATCACGGTGTCCCGGGTAATACCCTCTAAAATACTCGCCGACGTCGACGGTGTATGGATAACCCCGTTTTTGACGACGAATAGGTTCTCGCCCGTTCCCTCGGAGACAAATCCCCTGGAATCGAGCATGATGGCTTCTTCGTAATTGCTGTAGATGGCCTCCATCTTGGCGAGGATCGAGTTTATATACTGCCCGGTTGCCTTGGCCGCCGGCGGGAGCGAGTTCGGGTCGATCCTGCTAAATGAGGAGATCATTGCCCTAATACCGTTTTTGAGGCCGTCTTCGCCAAGATACGTGCCCCACGTCCAGGCTGCAATCGCAGCGTCAACGGGCGAATTCAATGGGTTTAACCCCATCTCGCCGTATCCCCTGTACACGATCGGGCGGATATAGCAGCTTTTCAACTTATTGACCCTGATCAGCTCTTTTGTGGCCTTGACGAGTTCGTCGACCGAATACGGTACCGGCATCAGGTAGACCTTTGCCGAGTTCAGCAGCCTTTCCATGTGCTCGGTAAGACGAAAAACGGCCGTTCCCGTTGGTGTCTCATATGCCCTGATTCCCTCGAACACGCCCGAGCCATAATGCAGGGCATGCGTCAGCACGTGCACCTGGGCTTTATCCCAATCCACAAATTCCCCGTTTTGCCATATCTTTTCAACTTTTTCTATTGGCATTCCGCGCTACCTCCCCAATTTAAGAGTCGGAATCCAGGAGCCAGAATTCAGAATAAAACCTAGAACCCACTCTCCGGATTTTCACTAATTCGTAATTCGACACTCGAAATTCGAAATTCTCCTGGATACTGACTCCTGGCTTCTGCTTCCTATCCTTCCCTCACCAAATCTGCGACCATATCGCCGATCTCAGATGTGCTATAGCCCATCTGGCCTGCGGCGAGGCTTTTTATCTTCTCGGCGGTTACGTTCATAACCGCCTGCTCTATACGTTTGCCCGCTTTTTGTTCGCCAAGGTGCTCCAGCATGAGCTGGGCGGCCGATATCGCGGCAAGCGGATTGATTACATTCATACCTGTATATTTAGGCGCCGAGCCACCGATCGGCTCGAACATCGAAACGCCTTCAGGATTGATGTTTCCGCCGGCGGCGATACCCATGCCCCCCTGGATCATCGCTCCAAGGTCGGTAATGATGTCGCCGAACAGGTTATCGGTAACGATGACGTCAAACCATTCCGGGTTTTTTATAAACCACATAGTAATAGCATCGACGTGCGCGTAATCGGTGGTGACGCCGGGATACTCCTTGGCTACATCGTAAAACGCGCGCTCCCAGAGGTCGAATGCGTAAGTTAAAACGTTGGTCTTACCGCACAGCGTGAGCTTGTTCTCCTTGTTGCGCTCTTTTGTATAGTCGAAGGCATAGCGGATGCAGCGCTCGACGCCTTTTCTCGTGTTGATGCTCTCCTGGATGGCGACCTCATCCGGGGTACCTTTCTTCAGAAAACCGCCGGCGCCCGCATAAAGACCCTCGGTGTTCTCGCGAACCACCACAAAATCTATCTCGTTCGGCCCTTTTTCTTTTATCGGAGTATAGACCCCGGGATACAGCTTGACCGGACGTAAGTTGATATACTGGTCAAGCTCGAACCTGATTCGAAGCAGGATGCCTTTCTCGAGAATTCCCGGCTTTACATCGGGGTGCCCGATTGCGCCGAGCAATATGGCGTCGAGTTTGCGAAACTCGTCGAACGCTGATTCGGGCAGGATCTCGCCTGTCTTAAGGTACCTGTCGCCGCCGAAATCATAGTGGACGAGTTCGTACTTGAAATTCTCGACTTCGCTTGCTACCTGCAAGACTTTTAAGGCTTCATTTACTACTTCGGGACCGGTTCCATCACCGGGTAAAACTCCGATCTTATACAATGTCTTCCCCCTTGGAATTGCGAATGTCGAATTGCGAATTAATATGTCTCGTCTTTTACGATTCGACATTCGCAATTCGAAATTTTATTTTACACTTATTTGGCTTGGGCTTTTACCTTCTCTTTTGTATAGTTGATAAGCCCGCCTTGCTTGATGATATTGCTGATGAACTCAGGGAACGGCTTTGCCTGGTACACTTTGCCGGTAGTGAGATTGGTGATCTCGCCTTTATCGGTATCCACCTGGACCTCGTCTCCGGTCTTGATCCCATCGGCCGCCTCCGGGCTCTCAAGAATGGCGAGCCCCATGTTTATAGAGTTGCGATAGAATATCCTGGCGAACGACTTGGCTATTACGCAGGAGATACCCGCCGCTTTGATTGCGATTGGGGCGTGCTCCCTCGAAGAGCCGCAGCCAAAGTTCTCATCGGCGACGATGATATCGCCGCTGTTCATCTTATTCATAAACTCCGGATCGGCATCTTCCATACAGTGCTTGCCGAGTTCAACCGGATCGCTTGTCTTTAAATACCGGGCCGGTATGATCGCATCTGTATCGATATCCCGCCCAAATTTCCACGTTTTTCCTTTGTATATCATAGTGACCCTCTCCTATATATGCTCTGGGCTTACGATCTTGCCGGCGATTGCGGATGCGGCGGCTACGGCCGGTCCGCTTAAATATACTTCGCTTTCGGGATGACCCATGCGCCCGACAAAGTTACGGTTCGTGGTCGCAAGAGCGCGCTCGCCCTTAGCGAGGATTCCCATATGCCCGCCGAGGCACGGCCCGCACGTCGGGGTGCTTACCGCCGCTTTAGCCTCGATAAATATATCGATCAGGCCCTCTCTCATGGCCTGGCGATAGATATCCTGTGTGCCGGGGATGATGATGCAGCGCACCTTCCTATCCACCGTGTGGCCTTTGAGGATCTGGGCCGCGATTCTCAAATCCTCCATCCTGCCGTTCGTGCAGGAACCGATGACTACCTGGTCGATACCGACATCGCCGACTTCGCTTATACCGCGTGTGTTTGAAGGCAGGTGCGGGAACGCTACCTGGGACTCGATGTTTGAGACGTCCCACTCGTAGACGGTAGCATACTCAGCATCTTCGTCGCT
>NZ_JBTSLF010000048.1:8998-16137 GCF_054640775.1 Candidatus Aquicultor sp.
TCTTATAGACGGTATACGGACGGCTTGCGCGATCCTCGACGTAATCTATCGTCTTCTGGTCGGGGGCGATGATGCCGGATTTTCCTCCCGCTTCGATCGCCATATTGCACATCGAGAGCCTGCTATCTACGGAGAGCGCCGAGATGGCCTCGCCGGTAAACTCCATGGCCTGGTACAGCGCCCCATCTACACCTATCTGGCCGATCGTGTAAAGGATGAGGTCTTTACCGGTAATCCACGGATTAAGCGCGCCCTTGAACACAAACTTAATAGATGATGGCACTTTAAGCCACGTCTCCCCGGTCGCCATTGCGGCGGCAAGGTCCGTCGACCCCATACCCGTCGAAAACGCGCCAAGACCACCGTACGTGCACGTATGCGAATCGGCCCCGATTACCGCATCTCCGGGCAGTACCAATCCCTGCTCGGGCAGTAGCGCGTGCTCGATGCCCATCCTTCCCACTTCGAAATAGTTGGTGATATCCTGCTCTTCGGCGAATGTACGCAGCATCTTGCACTGCTCGGCCGATTCGATATCCTTATTCGGCGCAAAGTGGTCGGGGACAAGCACTACTTTCTCCTTGTCAAAGACCTCTTTGACGCCTATCTCTTTGAATTCTTTAATGGCGATCGGTGCGGTTATATCGTTACCGAGGACAAGGTCGAGCTTTACGTTAATCAAGTCTCCCGGATTTACGCTGTCTATGCCCGCATGGGCTGCAAGAATTTTCTCGGTTATCGTCATTCCCATAAGATTACTCCGTTCCGTTTGCTTATTTGTTAACGGTCTCTAATCGACCAGTTACTTATCTTTCTGAACTCGGTTTAATCGTCGGTTCTCAGCTAAAACCCAACCATTTATTGTTGTCATTCTGAGGCCTTAGCCGAAGAATCTAGAGAGCACTTACAGACATTTGCCACTGAGTTTGTCTAAGCTTTGATTCACCTAGCTAAGAAATCTTCACTCTAGCCTACCTAAGCCTAGATCCTCTAACTTTAGACAAGCCAACTGCACCCGAGATTCTTCGCTATCGCTCAGAATGACTATTAATCGCTACTCGCTGTACTTAGCTAATCGCTTTGTTTATCGCGTTAAGGTAGGCTTTGGCGCTGGCCTCGATGATATCGGTACTGACGCCCCTGCCCATAACAGGCTTGCCCTTAATCTCGAGCTGGATGGTAACATCACCCTGCGCATCAAGGCCTACGGTAATCGAGTTTACAATGAAGCTGATAAGGTTGCCCTTCACGCCGGTCGCCCAGATTATGGCGTTGCAGACGGCATCTACCTGACCGTCGCCGGATGAAGTCTTCTCGATCACCTCACCATTCTTACGGAGCCGAACCGTAGCTGTAGGAGTGGTATCGCTGCCGCTCACGACATGGATATACTCAAGCGCGTACACCTCTGAGGCATTTCTGACCTCATCGGCGAGAATGGCCTCGATATCTATATCCGTGATTTCGGATTTCTTATCGGCCAGGTCTTTAAACCGGCCGAACGCGGCCTCAAGCTCCTCATCGGGGAGCTGATAGCCCAAAGTCTCCAGGTGTTTTCTAAAGGCATGCCTGCCCGAGGTCTTACCCAAAACGAGAGAACTCTCGCTGATCCCGACCCGTTTCGGATCTATTATCTCAAAGGTAGAACGCTCTTTAAGCACACCGTCCTGGTGAATGCCGGACGAGTGCGCGAAGGCATTACGCCCTACGATCGCTTTATTAAATTGCACCTGATAGCCGGTTAGGCTGCTCACCAGGCGGCTGGTCTTGCTGATCTCTTCCGTCTTGATGTTGGTATATTTTCCAAACGTCTTGCGTCTGGTATCAAGTATCATCGCTATCTCTTCAAGCGCAGTGTTACCGGCGCGCTCTCCTAAACCATTGATCGTGCCCTCGACCTGCGTGGCACCGTTTAAGACTGCGGCCAGCGCGTTTGCCGTGGACATGCCCAAGTCGTTGTGACAGTGGACGCTGATGATGACATCGTTCATCGCGGGCACGGCTTTAAAGAGATCGGCGATCAACTTGCCGAACTCGTCGGGCGTCGAATATCCCACGGTATCCGGAATATTAACAACGGTCGCCCCGTTTTCTATTGCCGCCTTCACAAGCTGGCAGAGAAAGTCAAAATCTGCTCGCGTCGCATCCATCGGCGAAAACTCGACATCGTCGACATACGACTTCGCCCTTTTAACGGAATCGATCGCCATCTGCAGAACCTCTTCTCTGGTTTTTCGAAGCTGGTTCTGTATTTGCATATCCGAGGACATGATAAACGTATGAATGCGCGGGCGCTCGGCCTTTTTTATGGCCTCGGCCGCTCTATCTATATCTGCATCGACCGCCCTGGCAAGCGCGGCGATGATGGGCTCACGTACCTTCTGAGCAATGGTGCGTACCGCCTCAAAATCGCCTTGAGAGGTTATCGGAAATCCCGCCTCTATAACGTCGATGCCGAGCTTGGCCAGTTGATCAGCTATCTCAAGCTTCTCCCTGGTACTCAAAGATATGCCGGGCGATTGCTCACCATCTCGTAATGTCGTGTCGAACAAATATACTTGATTCATGTCTAAAGCCCCAACGGAAACCACCTCACATTAGATTAAGAAACTAAATAATAACCAAACAATGATAAACTATTATTATACCTTACCATAATGCAGCCGTTAACGGCTGCATTAGCAATTCCTTATAAGTTTTCGACATTCTTCCGGAAAACTTCTCTTACAAAACCATAAACTTTGCAAATCCTACGCCCGCCGCGCTTTTTATCTCATCGATAACATTATCAGGAATCGGTATGTCGACATTAAGGCCCATTAGCGCCTCGCCGCCTATCTTTCTACGCCCTACCTGCATATTCGCAATGTTTATGTTGTATTTTCCAAGGATTGTACCGACTTTTCCGATCATGCCGGGGATATCCTCGTACCTGAAGAACGCCATGTACTTGGACGGAACCATATCGATGTCAAACTCGTAGATGTTGACGAACCGGTCCTGATCCTTTTTACCGACGAGCGTTCCGGCAACCATCACATCGTCTCCGCCATCACGACCCCTTACGCGAATCACATTGAGGTAGTCCTGTGATGATTGCTTTTTGAGTTCATTTACCTCGATACCGCGTTCCTCGGCGAATATCGGGGCGTTTACATAATTGACCTGCTCTTCGACGACTCCATCAAAAACACCTTTGAGGACGGCTATCGTCAGAAGCTTGGTGTCATATTTTGAGATGGGCCCCACATACTCGATATCGAGCGAGTGGATTCCTTCTTCCGCCAGCTTAGTAAAGAGCTTTCCGAGCTTCTCGGCAAGCGACAGGAACGGTTTGACGGCCTCCAACGCCTCGACCGATACCAGCGGGATATTGACCGCATTACTTACAAATTCGCCCTTCAAACCGGCTATTACCTGGTCGGCGATCTGCGTACCAGCCCTATCCTGGGCCTCGACCGTCGAAGCGCCGAGGTGCGGGGTGCAGACGGTCTGCTCAAAATCAAGGAGCGGGTTACCGACCGGCGGCTCCGCATCGAATACATCTATGCCTACGGCTGCAACTTTGCCGCTTTTAAGTGCGCTCACAAGGGGATCGATCTGATAGATACCGCCACGGGCTGTATTTACAAGCCTAACGCCATCCTTCATCATGGCAAACTCTCTGTCACCGAACATCCCTATCGTTTCTTTAGTTTTCGGAAGGTGAACCGTCAAGAAATCTGCGACTTTCAGAACATCTTCAATTGTGGCGGCGCGCTCTATTCCAAGCTGGGCGAACCTCTCTTTAGAGACGTACGGATCGTACCCGGTTACTTTCATCCCGAGTCCGATAGCCCTCTGTGCCACAAGCGTGCCGATACGTCCGAGGCCGATGATACCGAGGACTTTCTCGTATACCTCAACACCCTGGAACTTGCTTCTCTCCCATTTTCCGGATTTTACGCAAGCGCTGGCCTGGGCGATATTTCGCGCACAAGCAAGGATGAGCGCGACCGTATGCTCTGCGGCAGAGACGATGTTGCTTTGCGGGGCGTTTGCTACAATAATACCCCGCTTTGTCGCGGCCTCCAGATTAACGTTGTCGACACCGATTCCGGCCCTGCCGACGACCTTTAGTTTATTTGCGCGGTTGATGACCTCCTCGGTGACCTGAGTAGCGCTTCTCACTATCAGGGCATCATATTCACCGATCGCATCGAGCAGCTCATCGGCCGTCATCTCGACGTTCACATCCACCTTAAACCCGGCGGCCTTGAGCTTGTCGATACCGGCTTGCGCGATTTTCTCCTTAACAAGAACCTTTATAGTGGTTCACCTCCAACAATACTTATATCTATTTAAAACGGGTTATCCATAAACACTCGCTCGGCCGCCTGGACACCCATCCCTAACATAACCGGGTGGTCCAGCTCGGCAAGAACCATCTCTATACCTGCAAGTGTAGTCAAAATATCGAATCTGTCAAAATATCCCAGGTGTCCTATCCTGAATATCTTGCCCTTCAGGTGGTCCTGTCCCCCGGCAACCGTTATGCCATACTCATCCTTCAGAAGCTTGACCAGCTTACTACCGTCTACTCCTTCAGGAACCCAAACGGGAGTTACCGCGCTGCCCCTGCCGTTTGCCGGGGCGAAGAGCTTAAGACCCATTGCCTCAGCACCCGTTCTTGCAGCTTCTGCAAGAACCGCATGGCGCTTGATGATGTGCTCGAGCCCCTCCTGGCGCATCAGCTTGATCGCCTCGCCAAGGCCGACGATAAGCGATATGGCCGGCGTGAATGGCGTTGTCGGCGCCGGTTTGTTGAGCGAGTCCGCCGCCTTTTTCCAGCTGAAGTAGAACTTCGGCAGCTTCGATTTCTCGGACGCCGCCCATGCCTTGTCGCTTACCGATACCGCGGCGAGACCCGGTGGCATCATGAGGCCCTTCTGTGAGCCGGTCATAACGACATCCAGGTTCCACTGGTCGGTCTTACACTCGACCGCACCGATGCCGGTAATCGAGTCGACGACAAATACCGCATCGTAGTTTTTAACTATCGCACCGATTGCCTTTACGTCGTTTAGGACGCCGGTCGACGTCTCGCTCTGGACGACGAAGACCGCTTTGACATCCGGGTTGTTATCGAGTTCGCGCTTGATATCCTCAGGATTTACAACCTGGTCCCAGGAATACTCAAGCTTGACGACGTTCATGCCGTAAGTCTCGTTGATCTTGATGAGCCTTTCGCCGAACTTACCGTTTGAACAGCAGATAACCTTATCTCCTGCGGACAAAA
Source organism: Candidatus Aquicultor sp. (assembly GCF_054640775.1). Taxonomy (NCBI): domain Bacteria; kingdom Bacillati; phylum Actinomycetota; class Candidatus Aquicultoria; order Candidatus Aquicultorales; family Candidatus Aquicultoraceae; genus Candidatus Aquicultor; species Candidatus Aquicultor sp. Next base: position 14,277 of record NZ_JBTSLF010000048.1, read on the forward strand.
GGTTTACAACCGAAGATTCCATAACGCCGGTGCCCGACGAAGAAAAAAACAGCACGTCGTTCTTCGTCTCAAAGATATACTTCAGGCCGTCTTCTATATCGGCGAGAAGCTCTGAGAACTGCGGCGTCCGGTGATGAAACATCGGGCGTGCCTGTGATAATAAGATCTCTGCCGGAACCGGTGTGGGTCCTGGCGTCATCATATATTCCTTACGCATGAACAAACCCCCAATTATAAGAGTTCTTTATAGTAGTTCTTTTTGCTTGATCCAGGACATCATCGAGCGGAGTTCTTTGCCCACTCTCTCGATTAAGTGGCCGGACTCTTTTTCTCTCATCGCTTTTAGAACCGGCTGGTTGGCCTTGTTCTCAAGCATCCACTCACGGGCAAAACGACCGGACTGGATATCATCGAGGACACGCTTCATCTCTGCACGCGTCTCGTCGGTGATGATACGCTTGCCGACCGTGATGTCTCCGTACTCGGCGGTGTTGCTGATCGAGTAGCGCATACCGGAGATGCCTTGCTCGTTAATGAGGTCGACGATGAGCTTAAGCTCGTGCAGGCACTCGAAGTATGCGATTTCCGGCTGGTAACCGGCCTCAACCAGGGTATCGAACCCGGCGCGGATGAGTTCGCTGGTGCCACCGCAGAGAACAGCCTGCTCGCCGAAGAGGTCCGTCTCGGTCTCTTCTTTGAAGGTAGTCTCAAGGACGCCTGCTCTGGTGCCGCCGATACCTTTCGCATAAGCGAGGGCGATGTCTTTCGCCTTACCGGTCGCATCCTGGTGGATGGCGATAAGTGCAGGAACACCCTGGCCTTGTTCATAGGTACGGCGAACCACATGACCGGGGCCCTTAGGGGCGATCATGATAACATCGACGTCTGTCGGTGGCTCTATCTGGTGGAAATGGATATTAAAACCGTGGGCAAAAGCCAACGTCTTACCGGGTGCGAGATGCGGTTTAATGTGTTTCTTGTAGAGTTTGCCCTGGGTCTCGTCGGGAGCCAGTATCATGATCAGATCGGCCGCCTCAGCCGCTTTATCTACGGGCATCACGGTTAGACCGCTGTTTACGGCCTTCTCCCAGGATTTACTGCCTTCACGCAGGCCAACGGTAACATCGACACCGCTCTCATGCAGGTTAAGCGCATGCGCGTGGCCCTGGCTTCCAAACCCGATGACGGCAACCTTCTTCCCTTTGAGTAACCCGAGATCAGCATCCTGATCGTAATAAACTTTTGCCATATCATCCTCCGTGTATTTGAATAGATTAACCTATAAATTATAACACAACTCCCTGCTTAATGGGACAGCGAGCTCACTTCGTTCGCGGGGCCAGGGTCCGGGGACCAGGGGCCAGGGTGTAGGCCAAGAGCAAATGTGCGCTTTTTGTCATTCTGAAGGAGCAAAGCGGCTGAAGAATGACAGCAAGTATGCTATACTTCTGCGAGTTTCCCTCGCGCTAGTGCAATCTTGCCGGTTCTGACCAGCTCCTTTATCCCGTATGGCCTGAGGAGATCCTCGAGGGCCTGGATTTTGGTAGTCGTTCCGGTAATCTCGATCGTGAGCGTCGATTTACTCACGTCGACGATATTGGCCCTGAAAATATTGGCCGTTTCAAGTACCTCACCGCGCACGTTCGGCGGTGCGTTGACCTTGATGAGCACAAGTTCGCGCTCGACCGAATCCGACGGATCGAGATCGCTTATCTTTAGAATATTCACCAGCTTATAGAGCTGCTTTGTGATCTGCTCGAGCTTCAGGTCGTCCGCATCGACCACAATCGTCATGCGGGAGACCTCGGCGTCCTCGGTCGGCCCGACCGCCAGGCTATCGATATTAAAGCCCCGTCGGCTA